>NZ_CP075188.1:3900000-4171110 GCF_020510525.1 Quatrionicoccus australiensis | reverse complement strand
GGATTGCGATACCCCTTTTCCGCTTGCGACGAGCATCGCAAATCAGGAATTAACTAATTGATTTATTGTGTTAATCAATAACAAAATAGGCGGCTTGAAGGCCGCCATCAGAGGCAGGATTCTACCTCTCATCCACAAAGTTATCCACAGCTTTATCAAATAATTGATCTTGACAACGCACCCATAAACGCGGTGTAATCATGCGTTTTTCTAAGCACATCAAGGGATTACCAAATGAAACGCACGTATCAACCTTCGGTCGTGCGCCGCAAGCGCACCCATGGCTTCCTGGTTCGTATGCGCACCAAGGGTGGCCGTGCAGTTATTGCTGCTCGCCGCGCCAAGGGCCGCACACGTCTGGCTGTTTAAACCGGACGTTCGGCGAGGTGGAACAAACCTTCGCCAGACGCTATCGCCTGACAAAAACGGATGAGTTCTCATCCGTTTTTGGTTTCAGGAAGGCTATTCGCGGCAAGTTGCTGATGCTGCACTATCAACCAAGGGCAAGTGGTTCAGACGATCCACGGCTCGGGGTGGTGGTTGCCAAAAAATTGCTGAAACGATCGGTTGACCGTAACAAAGTCAAACGTATCATTCGCGAACAGTTTCGCTGTCAGAGGATAAATCTGCCGGCATGCGATCTGGTGGTCCGGCTTGCAGTCAAGCCTGCACCACTTGATGGCAAACTGCTGGCCAGTGATTTTCTTGCTCTGATTGACAAACTGCGACGGCCCCGGCCGAAGCGGGAAGAATCATGAAACGCCTGTTGCTTGGACTGATCAAGGTCTATCAATATGCGATCAGCCCCTATTTGGGGCGACGCTGCCGTTATTTTCCGAGTTGCTCGGAATATGCGGCAGAAGCCGTACAGAAACACGGTGCCATCAAGGGTGGCTGGCTGGGCGCAAAGCGTCTCTGCCGCTGTCATCCCTGGCATCCCGGTGGGTACGATCCGGTACCCTGAGATAAGTAAGCTTGATTATGTAGGCAGTTCATGGACACTCGTCGCCTGATTCTGGTTTTGATCTTCACGTTCTCGAGCTTCATGCTGTGGGAAAACTGGCAGAAGTACAACCAGCCGAAGCCGGCCGAGGCCGTTGCGGCAAATGCGGCCGCCGGTGCTGCGCCGACGCCTTCTGCTGCCTTGCATGCCGGTTCTGTGCCCGGCGCACCGGTGGTCGCTCCGGCGGCAACTGTTGCGACGGCTGAAACCTTCACCATCACTACCGATCTGGTCAAAGCGACCATTTCTTCCGTCGGTGGTGATCTGGTTGAACTTGAACTGCTCAAGTACAAGGCACATGAAGACAAGGAAAAGACCTTCCAACTCTTCGAAGCCACGCACAAGTATGCTGCCCAGAGCGGTCTGACCGACGGCCTGCCGTCGCACCGCTCCGTCTTCAAGCGCGTTGCCGGGCCAAGCAGCCTGGCTGAGGGTTCCGATGAACTGAAGGTGCGTCTGGAAGCAGCAACGACCGACGGCATCAAGGTCGCCAAAATCCTGACTTTCAAGCGTGCTTCCTACAGCATTGATGTTGCCTGGGAAATCAGCAACGGCAGCGAAAAAGCCATCGCGCCGCATGCTTACTTCCAGTTGCAGCGCGACAATGTCAGCCCGGCTGGTGAAACCAAGATGGTTTCGACGTTTACCGGTCCGGCTGTGTATACCGAAGCCGACAAGTACCAGAAAATCAGCTTCGACGATATTGCCGGCAACAAGGCCAAATTCAACAAGACCGCCGATAACGGCTGGCTGGCCATGGTTCAGCATTACTTTGTCGCTGCCCTGGTTCCCAAGGACAAGACACCGCACGAGTTCTACATGCGCAAGCTGGACGGCAGCGATGTCTTCCAGGCCGGTGTAATCGTACCGATTGCCGAAGTGGCTCCGGGTGCCAAGGGTGAAACATCTGTCACCCTGTATGCCGGTCCGCAAGAACAATCCGCGCTCAAACAGGTAGCCCCCGGCCTCGATCTGGTCGTCGACTACGGCTGGCTGACCATGGTCGCTGCGCCGATTTTCTGGGCCCTGCAGGCAATTCACAGCCTGGTCGGCAACTGGGGCTGGGCGATTGTTGTGCTGACCATCATCATCAAGGCCATCTTCTTCCCGCTCTCGGCTGCTTCCTACAAGTCGATGGCAAAAATGAAGGTACTGACCCCGCGCCTGATGCAGCTCAAGGAGCGCTTTGCGGATGACAAGCAGCGTCTGAATCAGGAAATGATGAAGATGTACCAGACCGAAAAGGTCAATCCGCTGGGTGGTTGCCTACCCATCCTGGTCCAGATTCCGGTCTTCATTTCGCTCTACTGGGTGCTGCTCGGTGCCGTTGAAATGCGCGATGCGCCCTGGATCCTGTGGATCAAGGATCTGGCCTCGGCTGACCCCTTCTTCATCCTGCCGGTCATCATGATGGCTTCGATGTTCCTGCAGACCAAGCTCAACCCGACGCCGCCGGACCCGATCCAGGCCAAAGTGATGATGGCCATGCCGCTGATCTTCGGTGTCATGTTCTTCTGGTTCCCGGCCGGTCTGGTGCTCTACTGGGTGGTCAACAACGTGCTTTCCATTGCCCAGCAATGGCACATCACCCGCGCCATCGACGCCGGCGGCAAGGCTGCCAACGATCCGAAGGCCTAAGGTGTGAATCACGACACCATCGCTGCCATCGCCACGGCCCCCGGTCGTGGCGGGGTCGGCGTCATTCGCATCTCGGGCAGCAATTTGCTGCCCTTTGCTTTTGCACTGACCGGCAAGACACCGCAGCCGCGCTATGCGACGCTGGCCAACTTCAAGGCAGCCGACGGCAGCAGCATCGACAGCGGCCTGCTCCTGTTTTTCCCCGATCCGCACTCGTTTACCGGTGAGGATGTGCTTGAACTGCAAGGCCATGGTGGTCCGGTCGTCATGCAGATGCTGCTGGCCCGCTGTCTCGACCTCGGTGCCCGCCTCGCGGAACCCGGCGAATTCAGCCGCCGCGCCTTCCTCAATGGCAAGCTCGACCTGGCCCAGGCCGAAGCGGTTGCCGACCTGATCGATGCGGCTACCACCAGCGCAGCACGCTCGGCCGTACGCTCGCTGCAGGGCGAGTTTTCCAAAGCCATTCATGGTCTGACCGACGAACTGATCAACCTGCGCATGCTGGTCGAGGCAACTCTCGATTTTCCCGAGGAAGACATCGATTTCCTCAAGGCCGCCAATGCCTTCGGCCGACTCGAAGACCTGCAGTTTCGTCTGGCCGGCATCTTCGACCGGGCCGGCCAGGGCAAGCTGCTGCAATCGGGCCTGCATGTCGTTCTGGCCGGACAACCGAACGTCGGCAAGTCATCGCTGCTCAATCGCCTGAGCGGCGACGATCTGGCCATCGTGACGCCGATTGCCGGCACGACGCGCGACGCCTTGCGGTCGACCATCCAGATTGAAGGAATTCCCCTCCACATCATCGATACCGCCGGTCTGCGCGAGACCGAGGATGAAGTTGAAAAGATCGGTATCGAACGCAGCTGGCGCGAGATCGAACGCTGTGACGTTGTGCTCTTGCTGGTTGATGCGAGAACTGGCGTCGGTGAAGCAGACCGCGAAATTCTGGCGCGTCTTCCCGAGCGTCTGCAACGCATCACGATCTACAACAAGATCGATCTGGCAGGCCGCGCTGCAGAGCGTCATGAAGAACCTGGCGGCATTGCCATTTCGCTGTCGGCCAAGGCCAACAGCGGCATCGAATTGCTCCGCCAGGAACTGCTGCGGATTGCCGGCTGGCATCAGACCGAAGATGTCTTCATTGCCCGCGAACGGCATCTGCGTGCCCTGAGTCTGGCCCAGGAACATCTGGCGGCAGCACGACAGGTAGTGGAAAGTCAGCTGCCCGCGCTGGAATTATTTGCCGAAGAACTGCGCCTGACGCAGCAGGCTTTGGGCGAAATTACCGGTGAATTCACGGCAGATGACCTGCTCGGCGTTATTTTCAGCCGTTTTTGCATAGGCAAATAAGCCATTTTTGCCTGTTCAGGTCGGTCTACCGGATGGGGAAAAAGGGCTGTTGATAAGCCTGTGGAAAAATTGTCAGGCAAATGTGGATAAAAGATGAATATCCCCACCTGTGGAAAACTGTCCAGAATTCATCCCCAGGCTATCCGCAGCTTTCCAGAAACGAAATTTTTCATTCAACTGGCTGATAAACATCAACTATTTTGACTTATCCACAGAACTGTTACTGAGATAGTCTTAGTCTTAGCTTTATATATAGTTCTTATTAAAGACAGTACAGTCGCGCATTTTGGCAAAAACGCGACTGTTGAAAACCTCTTTAGCTTCTTTCCTTTTCCAGCCGATTGCGGCTGATGATGGCATCGGCGATCTCACGGCTGATCGCATCTGCATCCGGAAGCTGGTTGGGACGGAAAATGATCAACGGGATACCCAGGCTTTCGAGAGCTGCCTGTTTTTCCTGTTCACCGTGATTTTCTCCAGCAGGTGTCGGCCAGGCCAGTTCGATTGCGGCGACGATGCCGAAATCTGCGCCACAGACCACAAAGTCCACGCCACGACCCGACATGCCGCGCAAGCGTTGTGCATCAACCCTGCCCCGCAACAGCGCAAGCTGGGCAACGCCAACCTGGGCAAAAACGCGCATGTTGGGCATGGCTTCAAGCAGGCGGATGTAGAGTTCCTGTTCAGCATCGTTCAACAGGCGATACTGGCGCTTCGGACGCTCAAGCAGACGGGTCTCCGGATCAAGTTCCAGCTGGCGCTGCTGCGGCCGGCGTTCGCGTGTCTGTTTGAGTTCCTGATTGATCGAGGTCGATTCCGGATTTTCGGTTTGGCGTCCACGAAAAATCAACGCAATACCGCCGGCGACACCGGCCGCAATTAGTCCAATAGTCAAAGCATCCATGTCAGAGAATCCGCCTGTTTTTATTGCCGCAATAATGGCATGAAACGCCATTATTGGCTGCATGGGCAGTTCGTTTTATGAAGAATGAATTTTCGCTGCAGCTTTGCACCTGCAGTATTCGGCAATACTTTTGCCGGAACTCAATCGGGATGATTTTTCTAATAAAATCCAGCCACTTCGCCCAAGGAACAGTTCATGCGCATTACGCTCGTTCATCCCGCCGGTTTCAACTTTGTGCCTGGCCAGCCTGATTTCTCGGTACTGGCCAACCGCATGCCGCCGATCGGGATCATGCAGCTCGCTTCCTGGCTGGAAAAATTTGGTCACAGCGTGCAACTGCACGATTGCCTGGGTCCTTACGCCCCGCCGACGATCGCCGAGAATGCTGAAATCGTGCTGGCAACCGATCCGGAAATGGTCGGTTTTTCGGCGACGACTTCCGGTTTCATGGATGCCGTCGAGATTGCTACCTATATCCGCGAGCGCCGGCCCGAGATCAAGATTGTTTTCGGCAATGTCCATGTTTCCTCGCTGGGCGCGCCCATCCTCGAACATTTCCCGGAAATCGACTACCTGGTGATGGGCGAGGGTGAAGGTGCCCTGCTCGATCTGGCCGACGGCAAGCCATTGGCTGAAATCGGCAACCTGATCTGGCGCAACGAACAAGGCAAGATCGTCGTCAACCCCCGTCGCGACCGCATCCTCGATCTCGATGAACTGCCCTTCCCGGCTTACGAGAAGCTGGCCGGGTTTCCGCATGCCTATCACCTGCCTCTGTTCGCCTACGAAAAGCGTTATGGCGCGACGATGATCACCTCGCGTGGTTGCCCCTACACCTGTTCGTTCTGCGACCGCACGGTGTTCGAGCGCCTGTACAAGACCAATTCGGCGCAATACACCTACGACCACATGAAGTACCTGCGGGACAACTTCGGGGTCTACCACATCAACATGTACGATGACCTGTTCACCGCCAAGAAGCAGCGCGTCATGGATCTCTGTCAGTTGCTGATCGACAAGCCGCTCGGCGTGCAGTGGAATTGCGCCATCCGCACCGGCCATACCTCGGACGAAATGCTTGCCCAGTTGAAGAAAGCCGGCGTGCTGATGGTGTCGATGGGCGTTGAATCGGCCGATCCGGGCATGATGGAACGCCACAAGGCCGGCGTCACGCTGGATGCGGTGCGCGATACGGTGCGCCAGATCCACGCGGCCGGCATGCGTGCCAAAGGCCTGTTCATTTTCGGCATGCCCGGCGAGACACCGGAAACCGTCAAGGTGACCAGCGATTTCATTCTTTCGCTCGAACTCGACGAGATGAACATGACCAAATTCAGCCCGCTGCACGGCGCGCCGATCTGGGAAGAATGCGCCAGCCAGGTGTCCGGCGATTTCATCGAGGACTGGCGCTTGATGAACTGCCTGAATTTCGTCTTCCTGCCGCACGGCTTCAAGTCGCGCGAAGAGATGGATGCGCTCTACAACTGGCACGTCAAACGCTTCTACGACAGCAAGGGCTATCGCCGGCGTTTTGCCAAGCGCCTGTGGCAACACCGCTGGAGTCTCTGGCATGTCGTCAAGCATCTGCCGGAAACCATCGCCGCGGCGCGTTATTTCAGTTCCAACAAGGAGCAGCTGGAAAAGGCCAAACGCGAGTTCAAGCTGCATCCGCGCCAGCCGGTCGGGCTTAAACCCTTCTTGAGCAAGGACCTGCTGGTGGACAACATCGTCTCGATGTCGCCGGTCAAACTGTCGCGCCGCGAAGCGATGAAGGCGATCATCCCGCTGATTGAGGAAGGTACCTCCTGTTGTACGCCGCCGTCCTTGTCGACAGCGGTATAATCGCCGGCTACTTCGCAGGGGATACGGGGGGTATCGACATGAGAAGAACCAGCATTTTTGCCTATTTTTGCGGGTTGACCGTACTGGCCGCACTTGGCAGCCTGAGCGCCTGTGGCGGCAATTCGGGCGAAACGAAGCCGGATGAAGCCAAGCCGACGGCCCAGGCGAAGAAGGCGGAAACCTATGTGCGCAGCGGCTATGCCTGCTGCAACCTGCACTATGACGGCGACTGGATCAATGACGCCAACCTGGCGCAACTGCCGTTCATTGCCGCCGGTACGCCGATCAATGTGAAGAAGATTGACGGTTACCGCGCCTACGTCGAGATTAATGGCAAGCCGATGCGCCTTGGTCTGGACTATGGCCGGGTCCAGGAAACGACCGAGCAATGGGTGAACAAGCTGGTCGTGCTTGATGATCCGAAGTTGAAAATCGCCAAATTTGCGCCGTTGACCCGCAAGGCCATCGAAGAAGGCAAGCTTCTGCGCGGCATGACCCGGGAACAGGTCATCATGGCAGTCGGACATCCGCAAACCAATGAAAATCCGAACCTGAACGGCCCCTACTGGCGTTACTGGTGGTCGAGCTTTGGCCCCTATTACGTCTATTGGGCCAAGGGTACGGTAAGCAAGATTGACGGCCATTCGGAAACGGTTGGCTACATGACGTACAAAGCCAAAAAATAAACTTCGCGACCACAGAGATAATTCGGGAGAATGGTTTGATGGAACAGCAGGCGAAGGATGTGGAACGTCAGGAATGTGACGTTCTGGTGATTGGTGGCGGTCCGGCCGGAACGACGGTGGCGCCGTTCCTGACCGAAAAGGGCTACAAGGTGGTGGTGCTGGAAAAGGCCCGCCATCCGCGTTTTCATATCGGCGAATCGCTGTTGCCGGCCAATCTGCCGCTTTTCGAGCGGATGGGCATTGCCGAGGAAGTGAAGGCAATCGGCATGGTCAAGCCGGGCGCCGAATTCGTCTCGCCGCATCACGACATGCCGCAGTGCTTCGAATTCGCCGATGCCTGGGACAAGTCGATGCCCTATGCCTATCAGGTCAAGCGCGACGAGTTCGATACCATCCTGATCCGCAATGCCGAGAAGAAAGGCGTCGAGGTGCATGAGGGCTGCAAGGCCAAGGCCGTCGATTTCCTGCCTGACAACAGCGGCGCCATCGTGCGTGCCCAGCACGACGACGGCCGTGAGTCGGAATGGAAGGCGCGTTTTGTGGTCGATGCTTCCGGGCGCGACACCTTCCTCGCCAACCGTTTCCAGATCAAGCACCGCAATCCCAAGCACAACAGTTCGGCAATCTACGGTCACTTTGCCGGCGCCAAGCGCCACGATGGCCAGGCAGCCGGCAACATCACCATTTTCTGGTTCGAGCATGGCTGGTTCTGGTTCATCCCGATGATGAACGATACGACCAGCATCGGCATGGTGACCTGGCCGTACTACATGAAGACCATCGGCGACCGTAACATCGAGCAGTTCCTGATGGACGGCATTGCGATGTGCCCGGCGCTGGCCGAGCGTCTGAAGGACGCCAAGCTGGTCAACAAGGTCGAGGCGACCGGCAACTTCTCCTATGTTTCCGAACGCAATCACGGCCAGAACTACATGCTGCTCGGCGATGCCTACGCCTTCATCGACCCGGTGTTCTCGTCGGGCGTCCTGCTCGCCATGAACAGCGGCGTGATCGGCGCCGAGGCGATCGATACCTGCCTGCGCGAGCCGGCCAGGGCGGCGGCCGCGCTGAAGCGTTTCGATGCACTGATGAAGCACGGTCCGAAGGAGTTCTCGTGGTTCATCTACCGCGTGACCAACCCGATCATGCGCGACTTCTTCATGTATCCGAAGAACATTTTCCGGGTCAAGGAAGCCCTGCTTTCCGTGCTCGCCGGCGACATTTTCGGCAAGACGCCGATCTGGCGTTCGATCCTGATGTTCAAGGTGCTCTATTACATCGCCAACATCATCCAGCCGAAACGCGCTTTCATGGGCTGGAAACGTCGCAACTTCAATATCCGGCCGGTGGAAGTTCCCGCCGTCTATAACGCCTAGTGAATCTGCAGCTTTTTACCGGTCTACCGCTCCAGGATCTGCCTTTTGCCGCCAGCGGCGAGGCAGACCAGGTGCTGGGCGGCGTCTGGCTGGGGGGCTCGCCGCCGCTGCGCCCGCCGGTCTGGCCGGTGCAGGCGATTGCGACGCCGGTGCTGGGCACCGGCAGTGCTGGCATGCAGGAAATCTGGCGCTGCAACGAAGCCTGTACGGAAGGCAGGTTTGAAGGCATCGCCTGGCGTCGCGCCGGCAATCTGCTCTACGGTGTGATCGACCTTGATGAAGCGGCATTTTCGGCTGTTTTGCCGGGTTCACCGTTGCAGGCTGCCAGCCAGGAAGCCTACCGGCGGATTTTCCGCCTTCTCGAAGCGCAAGGCCTGCCGCATCTGTGGCGGGTCTGGAACTATCTGGCCGGGATCAACCAGGAGGTCGACGGGCTGGAGCGTTACCGCCAGTTCAACATCGGCCGCCAGGACGCCTTTCTCGAATATGCCCGCGGCGCCACCGGCAATGTGCCGGCTGCCTGTGCCATCGGCCTGGCCAGCGGGCCCTTGTCGATCGCCTTCATGGCCGGGCGCGAGCCCGCCGTGCCGGTCGAGAATCCGCGCCAGGTCAGCGCCTACAATTATCCGAGCGAATACGGTCCGCGCAGCCCGACCTTTTCGCGGGCGGCACTGGTTTATCCGCCTGCCCAGGAAGTCCTGTTCATTTCCGGTACCGCCAGCATCGTCGGGCATCAGACCGTGCATCCGGACGATGTGCCCGGGCAGTGCCGCGAATCGATGGCGAATATTGCCGCCGTCGTCGGCGAGGCCAACCGCTTGTGCCGTTCGCCGGAATTCACGCTGGACGAGCTGTCTTACCGGGTTTACATCCGCCATGCGGCGGACTTTGCTGTCGTCCGCGAGACCTTGACGGACATGCTGGGCAGCGCTGCCGAAATCATTTACGTGCAGGCAGACATCTGCCGGCATGATCTGTTGCTGGAAATCGAGGCGATGGCCTCGCACACGCTGGGGAGCTGCTGATGCGCACGTTCGTGAAAACCACCGGGTCGGCACTGGCCGCCCTCCTTGTTGCGACAGGCGCAGTCCACGCGGCCGAAGAACGGCCGCTCTGGGAAATCGGTGCCGGTGTCGCGGCCCTGAGCTTCCCCGCCTATCGCGGTTCCGACCAGAGCAACAACTTCCTGATGCCGGTCCCGCACTTCAGTTACCACGGCGAATTTCTCAAGGCCGACCGCCAGGGCATCCGCGGCAGCTTCTTCGATTCCGACCGGCTCGACCTGACGGTGAGCATGGCCTTGTCGGCACCGGCGAGCAGCGAAGACATCACGGCACGCAAAGGCATGTCCGATCTCAAGGGCAGTTTTGAAATCGGGCCGCAAGTCGATGTCACCTTGTGGCGCTCCGAGAACCGTGCCCGCTTCGTCAAGCTGCTGCTGCCCTTGCGCACCGCGATCACCCTCGAAGGTTCGCCCAAGGACATCGGCTGGGTTTTCCATCCCAAGCTGAACATGGACATCACCGACCTGCCCGGCATGCCCGGCTGGAATCTCGGCATGCTGGCCGGCCCGCTGTTCGGCGACCAGCGCCAGCACGCCTACTACTATTCGGTCGATTCGCAATACGCGACGCCGGATCGTCCGGCCTATGAAGCGAAAGCAGGTTATGCCGGCATGCAGTACCTGGTCGCCTTCTCGAAACGTTTTCCGAAATACTGGATCGGCAGCTTCCTGCGTTACGACAACATGAGCGGCGCGACCTTCGAAGACAGCCCGCTGATGCGCAAGAAGGATTATGTTGCCGGCGGCATCGCAATCACCTGGATACTCGGTGAGTCGTCGACGCGTGTGATGGTCAATGACTGATCAGCGACCGGTGGGCAATCCGCTGTGGATTGTCTACGAGTATGTCGCCATGGTGGTCGGCCTTGCTTCGCTGGCCCTGCTTTGCCTGCTCTGGTTGCCGTTCGCGATGTTGCTTTATCCCCTGCTGCCGCGCCGGCTCGGCCAGCCGCTCGGGCGGCGGATGATTTCGCACGGTTTCCGTTTCTACCTGCACCTGCTTGAGCGCCTGTGTGCCTGCCGTTTCGATCTTGGCGAGCTGGATGCGCTGCGTGACCAGGGCCCGCTGATTCTTGCCGCCAACCACCCTTCCCTGCTCGATGCGGTGATGGTCGTCTCGCGCCTGCCCAATGCCGTCTGCGTCATGAAGGCGGCGCTGATGGACAACATCCTGTTCGGCGCCGCCGCCCGTCTCGCCCGCTACATCCGCAACAACGCACCGCTCGAGATGATTCTCGGCGCACGCGAGGAATTGCAGGGCGGAGCCCATCTGGTGATCTTTCCGGAAGGAACGCGCACCACGAATTTCCCGCTCGAGCCGTGCACGCCGAGTACCGGCCTGATTGCGAGCCGTACCGGCATCCCGGTGCAGACCCTGCTCATCGAGTTCTCGACGCCTTATCTCGGCAAGGCCTGGCCGCTGTTCCGTCGCCCGGTGTTGCCGCTCGCCTGTCGCGTCCGGCTCGGCCGGCGCTTTGCGCCGGTTGCCGATGTCGTTGCCTTTACCGGCGAACTCGAAACCTATTTCCGGCAAACACTGGAAATTGCCCCTGAAAACCCGTCGACCGTACGCCATGCCGTCTGAAGCCTCCACCAGCCATCTCGTCCTGATTCCCAGCTACAACCCCGGTCCGAAGGTGCTCGCCACGGTGCGTGCCGCCCTGGCGCAGTGGTCGCCGGTCTGGGTCGTGGTCGATGGCAGCACCGATGGCAGTGCCGAAAAGCTGCAGGCACTGGCCGGCGAATGTCCCGGCCTGCACGTCATCGTGCTGCCGGAAAACCGCGGCAAGGGTGCGGCCGTGCTCGAAGGCATCAGCCAGGCTGCCGCGGCCGGCTTCACGCACGCGCTGACCATGGATTCCGACGGCCAGCACCCGGCCGAGCTGATTCCCGCGTTCATGGCCGCCTCGCAGCGCCTGCCCGGCCACATGGTGCTCGGCAAGCCGGTGTTCGACGCCGATGCGCCGGCCTTGCGCGTCAACGGGCGCAAGGTCTCGAACGGCTGGGCGAATCTGGAAACGCTGTGGATGGGCATCGGCGATTCGCTGTACGGCTTTCGTGTCTATCCGATCGCACCGCTGATCCGCATCATGCGCCGCAACCGTTTCATGCGCCGCTTCGACTTCGATCCGGAAGCCGTCGTCCGCCTGTGCTGGGCCGGCGTCAAGCCGCTCAACATCGACGCGCCGGTGCGCTATTTCCGCGCCGATGAAGGCGGCGTCTCGCATTTCCGCTACCTGCGCGACAACACGCTGCTGACCTGGATGCACACCCGGCTCTTTCTCGGCTTTGTCGTTCGTCTGCCGCTGCTGATCGTGCGCCGCATTTTCTGACTTTTTTACCCGTCGACCGCCATGAATACCACCGAAGTCTTCCTGATCGCGATGAGCATCATTTTCACGGTGCCTTACCTGATCTGGCGGGTCGGGCGCACCGAGTACTACGCGCCGCTGGTCGTCGTCCAGATCATCACCGGCATCCTGCTCGGGCCGGGCGTGCTCGGGCATTTTTTCCCTGACTACTACGCCTTTGTCTTCGCGCCGCCGGTGATCCAGTCGCTGAACGGCATCGCCTGGTGGGCGGTGATGCTCTTCGTCTGCATCGCCGGCATCGAACTCGACTTGCGCAAGGCCTGGGCGCATCGCGGCGAAAGCAGCATCACGGCCGGGCTGGCGCTCGGCACACCTTTGCTTTTCGGCTGTCTGGCCGCCGCCTTCATGCTGCTGACCGATGGCTGGATGGGGCCGCAGGCGATGACCTGGCAATTCGTGCTCGGCGTCGGCATGGCTTGTGCGGTCACCGCACTGCCCATCCTGATCCTGTTCATGGAAAAGCTGGAAATCCTGCGTCAGCCGATCGGCCAGCGCATCCTGCGCTACGCCAGCGTCGATGACATCGCGATCTGGGGCGTGCTGGCCACGATCCTGATGGACTGGCAGCGCGTCGGCAAGCAGCTCGCCTTTCTCGCCGCCTTCGTTGTCTTCGGCTTCGCCTTCCGCAAGCTGATGGCCTGGCTGGCCGAGCGCGACCGCTGGTATGTCGCGCTGATCTGGCTCGCCGTCTGCGCTTTCGGGGCCGACTGGTCCGGGCTGCATTTCATGGTCGGTGCTTTCCTGGCCGGTGCGGTCATGGAAGCCGAATGGTTCGATCAGGAAAAGATGGATCTGCTGCGCCACCATGTCCTGCTGGTGATCATGCCGGTCTTTTTCCTGTCGACCGGTTTGCGTACCAACTGGACCATGGGCGGCGAGGCGGTCTTCGTTGCCGCCGGTCTGCTGCTGTTTGCCTCGGTGAGCGGCAAGCTGCTCGGCATTCAGATCGCCGGCAAGATCCTCAAGTGGCAGCCGGGCGAGGCTTCGATCATCGGCTGGCTGCTGCAGACCAAGGCCCTGATCATGATCATTTTCGTGAACATCCTGCTCGACAAGAAAATCATCACCAGCGAGGCGTTTACCGCCCTGCTGCTGATGGCGGTGGCGAGCACCATGCTCACCGTACCGATGGTCGCGCCCAGGCTGGCGCGCATGCGCGAAATCATCTTCCGCGTCAGGTAAGGCGCCAGTTCAGCCTTTCGGCCAGAGAATCATCTGTGTGCAGCGAAACAGCGCCAGTTTGCGGCCACTCGCGGCATCGCTGACCACGGCGTCCCAGACCTGCGTCGTCTTGCCCAGATGCTGCGCGGTGGCGACGCAGACGATGCTGCCTTCGCGCACCGTCGCCAGGTGGTTGCTTTTCAGCTCGATGGTGGTGAAGGATTGCGCACCTTCCGGCAGATGGGCGATGGTGCCGTAGCCGCAGCTGGTATCGGCGAGTGCGACGATGCTCGCCGCGTGGAGGAATTCGTTGGGTGCGACATGCAGCTTCCTGACCGGCATGCGGGCATGCAGCACGCCCTGCTCGATGCTGACGACCTCGATGCCGAGATAGCCTGGCAGGTATTCGTCACCGCGCCGGTTGAGGATTTCCGGCGTCACTTCCGGGTGGAGCAGGCTCATGCGTTTCCTTTCGGGATGATCAGGCGGTCGCCGGACGAACGACCGGCGCTTCGCGGATCGGCAGATTGACCAGCGCGGCCAGCGTCGCCAGCGCCATGTCGGCGTACCACATCCAGGTGTAATCACCGTATTGCGTGATCGCCAGGCCGCCCAGGTATGCGCCGAGGAAGCCGCCGATCTGGTGCGACAACAGGGTCAGGCCGAACAGCGTGCCGAGATAGCGGATGCCGAACAGCTTGCCGACGATGGCCGCAGTCGGCGGTACCGTGGCCAGCCAGGTGAAGCCGAGGCCGGCGGCGAACAGGTAGTAGGTCAGTTCGGTGCGCGGCGCCATCAGGTAGAGGGCGACGAGCACGGCGCGCGAGCCGTACATCGCGGCCAGCACGTACTTGCTGCGGTATTTGGCGACACAGGAACCGGCATAGAGGCTGCCGAAGATGTTGGCCAGGCCGATGATCGCCAGCGACCAGCTGGCCACCGAAGGCGGCAGGCCGCACAGATTCACTTCGCCCGGCAGGTGAGTGACCAGGAAGGCGATATGGAAGCCACAGGTGAAGAAGCCGGCATGCAGCAGCCAGTAGCTGCGGTCGGCGAAGGCTTCGCGGATGGCGTTCTTCAGGCCGCCGTCCGGCGTGGCGTGCTGGACATGCACCTTTTCGCCGGCGGTCAGCTTGCCGACCAGCGGCAGCGCGCTCAGCGTGATCAGGGCCAGGGCCCACATCGCGTTCATCCAGCCGATGCCCTGGATCAGTTTCTGCAGCACCGGGGCAAAGACGAACTGGCCGAAGGAGCCGCCGGCATTGATCACGCCGGACGCCGTGCCGCGTGCCTCAAGCGGCAGGCGCTGCGCGGCGGCGCCGATCAGCACGGAAAAACTGCCGGCACCGGAGCCCATGTTGGCGAGAATGCCGAGCGTCACGATCAGGCCGAAGCCGCTGCCCATGAAGGGGGTCAGCGCGCAACCCAGCGCCATCAGCACGATGCCGCCGATCAGCACGGCGCGCGGGCCGTAACGGTCGGCGACGGCGCCGGCGACGGGCTGGATGGCGCCCCAGGTGAACTGGCCGACGGCGAGCGCCAGGCTGATCGAGGCGATGCCCAGACCGGTCGACGCATCGAGCGGGGCAATAAACAGGCCGAAGGACTGGCGACCGCCCATGGTGATCATCAGGATGCCGGCTGCGGCAAGCGTGGTGAGCAGGACTTCGGGCTTGGCGATGGTGCGGAACATGAACAATTTTCCGAAAAAAACAGCCCGCAAGCGGGCCGACAAGAAGGTGGCATACTATAGTCGGCTAAAAGATAGACAAATAGACGGATTTTTGTGTCAGTCCGTCAATGGATCGTTGACAGATGAACTGGTTGAACAGTTGGGCAAGTTTCGTGAAAGTGGTCGAGGCCGGCAGCATGGCGGCTGCGGCGCGGCGTCTGGATTGCACGCGGGCGCAGGTCAGCAAGCAGGTCGGTGAGCTGGAACAGGCCTTCGGCGTGCGCCTGCTCGAACGCACGACGCGCCGCCTGAGCCTGACGCCGTCCGGCGAGGTCTTCTACCAGCATGCGCTGCGGGCGCTGGAAGCGGTCGAGAGTACCGAGCTGGCCGTGCGCAATCTCGGCGACGTGCCGCGCGGCGTGCTGCGCATCAGCGCCCCGCTCACCTTCGGCCGGATCTACGTGGCGCCGCTGCTGCCGCGCATCGCGGCGCGCTATCCGCACATGCAATGCGAACTGGTGCTGACCGACCAGCTGGTCGACCTGGCCGAGGGCAAGATCGATCTCGCCCTGCGCATCACCAAACTGCCGCCCGAGGACGCCGTGGCGCGCAAACTGGTCTTCCTGCAGCGGGTGCTCTGCGCCGCGCCGGCCTATCTGGCGGGGCATGGCGAGCCGCGTTTGCCGGCCGATCTGGTCGAGCATCCCTGCTTCGACTATTCGCTGAACGGCGGCGGGCCGAGCGAGTGGATACTGACCGATCGCCAGGGCGAGGAAAGCACGGTCCGGGTCAGCGGCAGTTTCCAGATCAACAATATCGACTGCATCCAGCAGGCTGTGCTCGACGGGCACGGCATCGGCATCCTGCCGACCTACCTGTGTGCGCCCGAGCTGGCGCGCGGCAGCCTGCAGGTCGTGCTCGGCGACTACGAGCCGCGCAACAGCTTCGGCCAGCATCTTTACGCCTGTTACACGCCGAGCCGGGTCCGTCTGCCGCGCGTGCGCGTCTTCCTCGACGAACTGGAATTGCTGCTCAGCCCGGCGCCGCCCTGGGAGCGGCCGGTCTGAAGCTTCAGATCATCGCGCCGTTGATCGAGATGACCTGGCCGGAGATATAGGCGGCGCGGTCGGAGGCGAGAAAGGCGACGAGGTCGGCGACTTCTTCCGGCTGGCCGGCGCGCTGCATGGGCACCAGTTTCTTGATCGCGTCGGCGTCGAAGGTGCCTTCGATCATGTCGGTCGCGATAATGCCTGGCGCCACGGCGTTGACCGTGATGTTGCGGCTCGCCAGCTCCAGCGCCAGCGATTTGCCGGCGGCGTGCAGCGCGGCCTTGGCGGCGGAGTAATTGACCTGGCCGCGGTTGCCGGTGATGCCGGCAATCGACGAAATATTGACGATGCGGCCCCAGCGCGTGCGGAGCATCGGCATGGTCAGCGGCTGCGTCACGTTGAAAAAGCCGTTCAGCGAGACGTCGACCACTGAATCCCACTGTTCGCCCGACATGCCGGGAAAGACTGCATCGCTGTGGATGCCGGCATTGTTGATCAGGATCTGGATGGGCCCGGCTTCGAGCAGCGCAGTGAGTGCCGCGGCCGTTGCGGCGCGGTCGGTGACGTCGAAGCTGACCGCTTCGCCACTGCCGCCGGCGGCGACGATTTCGGCGACGACGGCGTCGGCCTTGCCGAGGCTGCGGTTGGCGTGGACGATGACGTGGTGACCGTCGGCGGCGAGGCGCTTGCAGATGGCGGCGCCGATGCCGCCGCTGCCGCCGGTGACGAGGGCGCGTTTCATGCGGATTCCTTGGTGAGGGCTGCGGCATCGAGCACAACGGCGGCGCGCCCGGCAAGCAGGCAGCGGCCGGCGTGGCCGACGGAGAACTGATAAAGGATGTTGTTGGCGTCGCCGGACAGGCGTTCGGCTTGCACGTCGAGCGGGCCGCTCAGGTCGTCGAGGCGGTCCACGTGCAGCGTGACGCTGCGCACGCTGGTCAGGTAGCCCTGGCGCGGCGCATCATCCTGGCCGGCGAGCAGCGCGCCGTGGATGGCCATGGCCTGCGCTGCGTACTCGATGCCGGTCGCTGCACCGAGCCGGTCAGCCGCGCGCAGCGGGTTGGCCGGATCGGTGTGGCTGACGGCGCGGCAGGAAATCGCGTTTTCCGACCAGTCGACCACTGAGTCGAGCAGACACATGTCGCCCTGATGCGGGATATGGGCGGCGATCCAGGCGTGGTCTAGCACGGCTGCAGATCGACCATGAGTTGCATGGGCGGCAGGTAGTCGAGGCAGACCGGGCCGGCTTCGCCGCGGACCAGCTTGTGCAGCAGCGGCAGCGCGCGCAGCGCCGGGATGGTCGTGCGCAGGGTTTCCAGTGCCGCGTCGGCAAACTGTTCGGCTGCTGCCGGGCTCGGGCAGACCGTGATCCGGGCCAGTGAGTTGGCCGTCCTTTCCGGCGTGAGCAGCAGCGCGACGCCGGCACAATCGGGCGTATCGCGCTTGGCGTGCAGCGGTTCCGGGTATTCGCTGTCGTAGGCGATGAGCAGGGTCGGCTGCTGGTCGACAATGACCTGACCCAGCGTGTCGAGCAGACCGGCGCCGAAGCTGGCATCGAAGGCGCACAGCACCTGGCACGGCGCCATCGCGTGCGTGGCGATGCCCCAGTAACCGGCGGCGGCGTTATGCACGGAATTGTGGAAGCGGGTCGGCGAGATCTGGCGGTCGTCGGTCGCCAGTTGCTCGCACAGCGCATGGCAGTTGTGGCCGTCGGCACCGGAGGCGGAAAACACCGTGGCCAGCGTGGCGACATCGGCGCCGGCATGGGCGGCGGCTTCGAGGCCGATGCCCAGGGTCAGCTTGACGACGCGGCTGGCCCGGCGGCGTTCGGCCGGCGGCAGGATGGCCGGGCTGGGCAGCACCGAAGGCGCGGCGACATAGGGCTGTTCGCCGAGCAGCACGGCACGCGCCGTCGCCCAGTCGGGCAGGCCCGGCGCGATGAAGCCGATGCCGGAAATCCAGGCAGTGAGCGGGGTCGGGTTCATGCGGCGACTCCGAAGACAAGGCTGCAGTTGCTGCCGCCGAAACCGAAGGAATTGGACAGCGCGTGGCGGACCTTGCCGTTGCGGCTGTGCAGGAGATACTGGATGGGAATGCTTGGGTCGAGCGCTGCCGTGTTGGGGCTGCCCGGCAACAGGTCATGCGTCAGCGCCAGGGCGCAGATCACCGCTTCGACGGCGCCAGCGGCACCCAGCGTGTGGCCGGTGGCACCCTTGGTCGAGCTGCATGGCACGCGCTCGCCGAACAGCGCGACGACGGCCTTGCCCTCGGCGGCATCATTGGCCGGCGTCGAGGTGCCGTGCAGGTTGATGTAGTCGATGGCGTCCGCCGTCAGGCCGGCCGAGCGCAGCGCGGCTTCCATGGCCAGTTTGGCGCCGAGGCCTTCCGGGTGCGGCGAGGACATGTGATAGGCGTCGCTCGATTCGCCGGTGCCGAGCAGCAGTACCGAGCCGGCGGCCGGGCTGGCCGGGGCGCGTTCGAGCAGCGCGAAGGCGGCGCCCTCGCCGACCGAGATGCCGTTGCGGGCGGCATCGTAGGGCCGGCACGGCTGGTCGGAGGTCAGTTGCAGCGAGGCAAAGCCGTACAGCGTGGTCAGGCACAGCGTATCGACGCCGCCGACGATGGCCGCGTCTATCGTGCCGAGCGCCAGTTGCCGGGCGGCGGCGGCGAAGACCTTGGCGCTCGACGAGCAGGCGGTCGACACGGCCATGGCCGGGCCTTCGAGGCCGAAGTAGTCGCGCGTGAATTCGGCCAGCGAAAAGGAGTTGTGCGTCGTGCGGTAGATGAAGTCGTCGGGCAGTGCGCCGCTTTCCGGGTCGCGCCGGCGGTAGGCCAGTTCGGTTTGCAGGATGCCGGCCGTGCTGGTGCCGAGAAAGACGCCGACGCGACTCTTGCCGTAACGACCGATGGCAGCGCGAACCTGATCGGCGAAACCGTCGGCTTCGAGGCCGAGCTGGGTCAGGCGATTGTTGCGGCAATCGTAGCGGGCCAGCATTTCGGGCAGTTTTTGCGCGTCGACCGCTGCGACTTCACCGATCCAGGTGGCGAGGTCTACCGTTTCGAAATGGCAGGGCTGAAGACCGCTGCGTCCATCGCGCAGGCCGGCGAGCGTTGCCGCAAGGCCGCTGCCCAGGCAGGTGGTGGCGGTGTAGCTGGAAAGAAGGAGCGGGGTCACGGTGGGCCTCGAATTCGTCAGCCCGCCATTTTATCAGTGGCTTAGAGAAGGAAGGGAATGAACATCCAGGTGCGCTGCTTGTATTCGGCATATTGTGGGCCGAAATAGCGCAGGCATTCCCTTTCGTCGGCTTTTGCCGTGAGCAGCAGGAACAGTGAAGCGAAGCCGGCGACCATGCTGCCGCTCAGGTTCGGGTCCTGGAAGAAGGCTCCCCAGGCCAGTGCCAGCAGCGAGGTGTACATCGGATGGCGGATGTAGGCGAAGAGGCCGCTACTGACCAGGTGGGTCGTCTTCTCGAAACTGTACAGCCCGGGTTCGTGCCGTGCTTCGCCGGCCTTGCCTTCGCGGCGCAGGGTGATCAGGCCGCCCAGCGCAAGCCCGATGCTGAGCAGCATCAGGACCCACGAGGTGGTCTGGTGTGGCGAGAACGGTTGTTTGCCCCAGGGTTCGTGATTGAGGATGACGAGGAGCAGGATCGCTTCCCAGACGAAGAAGCGGTAGAAGCCATGCGTGCCGGGCAGGCGGATGGCGTCGCGCGACCACCAGAGGACGAGCGCGGAGCCGGCCAGGAAGGCGAGGATTTCCAGCATCAGATCGTGGCTTCAGCCGGTACGCGGCAGATCAGCATGATGTTGGCGAAGGGCTTGCCTTCGGTCATCGGCATGGTTTCGACCTGGAAGCCGAGGTTTTTCAGCAAATCGACCCATTCGGCGAGCGGGCGGCCGTACAGCGTCGGCAGGCGGTGACCGCGCACGAAGGTGACGGCATGGTCGACCCAGTTGCACAGGTGATAGGGCAGACCGGCGCCCTTGTCGCCGACCCGGGTCAGGAACAGGCCGCCAGGCGGCAGGGCGGCGCGGATGCGCTTGAGCACATCCTTCTGGCGCTGGTGGTCGATGTAATGCAGGGCGTCGAGGATGGTCACGACATCGACCTGGCCGAAATCGACCTTGCACATGTCACCCTGGCGGATGGCGACGACCGGATGGTCGGCACCGAAGGCGCGCGCGGCGCGGTCGACATCCTTCTGCATCAGTTCATAGCCATGCAGGCTGAGCGGCTTCGGTGGCACGGCCCAGTCGCTCGGCCAGTTGCCCTTTTCGTACAGATTGCGGGCGGCGAGCAGCCAGGAAAACAGGCTGCCCTGGCCGCAGCCGAGGTCGAGAAAGCGCCCTTCGGCCGGGAAAATGCCGCGCTTGAGCAACTCGCGGAAGATGCAGTCGGAAGACAGCTTGCCGCGCGCATAGTGGTAGGCGAAATGGCCGCCGGGCCGGAAGGGACGGCTGGCATCGTCGAGCAGGTTTTGCAGGAAGCGTGAGGTCATGGCGTCAGGGAGGAAGTCAGGGTGACGGAGTGCAGGCCTTGTTCGGCCAGGGTTTGCAGCAGACAGGGCAGGACGCCGAGGATGACCGGCGTGCCGTCGGCGCTCGGTGCCGAATTGCCGTCGTGCATGAGCAGGATGTCGCCGGCGGCGAGGTCGTGGATCAGGCGCTGGTAAACCGTGCGCGGCGAACCTTCGCGCGTGTCGTAGGGACGGCGCGTCCAGGCGGCGAGTTGCAGGTCGAGGCGGTGCAGCACCGGGTCGAGGAAAGGATTGCGCAGGCCGGCGGTGGGCCGGAAGAACTGCGGCGCCTGGCCGGTGATGTCGGCCAGTGTGCTCTGCGCCGCGGCGATGTCGGCCTGCATGCGGCCGAAGCCGAAGGTGGCGAACAGGCTGGAATGCGAGTCGCCGTGGTTCTCGACACGATGGCCGCGGGCGACGATTTCGCGGCACAGCGCCGGATACAGGCGAGCCTGGCGGCCGATGCAGAAAAAGCTGGCTTTCGCCTGCGCTGCATCGAGCAGGTCGAGGACGCGCGGCGTGACTTCCGGATGCGGCCCGTCGTCTATGGTCAGCGCGATTTCGCGGCGGGCGATCGCCGCCGCCGGCAGGCGGGTCAGGTTGGGGCCGAGCAGGCTGCTGCGCGGCAGCATGCCGGCGCCGGTCAGGATCGCCTGGTTGAGGGCGATGGCGCCGAGCGCCCAGGGCCAGGCGCCGGGCACGGCGAGCGCAACGAGGCCGGCCGCGGCATGCGTGGCGAAGCTGAGTTTCAGGGTGGGCGAAGGAGTCCAGCGTTTGGGCATGATCAGACCGGCAACTTTCCGCTATCGAGAAAATGTTCCCACAAAACCTGCCAGACCGGCCAGTCGTGATCGCCGGGGATGGCACAGCGCGCGTCTTGCGGGAAACAGCCGGCGATCTGCGCCATGCCGGCGGCGAAACGGTCTTCCGTGCCGTAGCCGACGAACACCGGGAAATCGGCCGGCGGCTTCTGCAGCCATTGCCAGGCACGGAACTCCGGGTCTTGCAGTTCTTCGGCGCTGGCCTGCCAGACGCCCAGTCCGCCGGCGCGGGCGATCGCATTGGTGGTCAGGCGGCTGCCCGGATAGGGCGCGAGCAGGCACAGGCCGTCGACCTCGCCCGGTGTGTCGGCGTTGTGGCACAGCGCGAGCAGGCCGCCGAGCGAGATGCCGCCCAGCCAGACCTGGCTGTAGCCCAGTTGGCGGGCCGGCGCGAGGATCTGCGCCTGCAGCGCCGGCAAGGCGGTGCCGCTGGAAATGGCCTCAAGATCGAGGTCGACCGCTACGAGATCGAGCGCCAGCCGGCGGCGGGCGATGGCGTCGAAGAAGCCGGCCGTGGCGAAATCGGCGGCCGTCATGTAGGCGCCGGGCAGCAGCACGAGCAGCGTGCTGGCGCCGGTCTTGCGTTCGACGGTGCGCAGCGGGGCGTTCATGCGGCGCTTGCCCGTGGTGCGAAAATGGCCGCCAGCAGCAGCGCCAGGATGGCGCCCGGCCCGACCGTGACGCCGACCGCGTGCAGCACCGGCACCTGCGACAGGGCGAGCGTGCCGAAGCCGATTGCGGTGGTCAGGTTGGCGAGCAGCATCGAGGCCAGCGTCTCGGGATCGAGCCGGTGTTCGTCGCTGGCGCGGTCGAAGAACAGCGCGTAATTGGAGCCGACCGCGACGATCAGCAGCATGCCGATCAGGTGCATCAGGTGCAGGCGTTCGCCGAGCAGATGCAGGCCGGCAATGACGAGAAGCACGGCGAGCACCAGCGGCAGCAGCACGGCGCCGAGCCGGCGCGGCGAACGCAGGGTCGCGGCGAGGAGGACGACGATGGCGCCCAGGCCGGCCAGCGACAGCAGCATGGCTTCGTGCAGGTAGTCGTTGTAGAGCTTGTCGAACTCGGCCTTCATGTCGATGAACAGCGCATCGTTGCCGGCCAGCGCGCTGCGGATGGCGCTCGGGTCTATCGCCTGTTCGCCCGCCCGTAGCGGCAGCAGCACGCTCCAGCCGCTGCCGTGCGGCAGCAGCAGCGAATCGACGGCGAGCGCCAGGCTGGTGCCATTGAGGCTGGCGCGTTCGATATTGCCGGCGCTGCGCGCCTGTTCGACATCGCTCAGGAAGCCGTCGAGTTTGCCGGCGGCCAGTGGCGAATCGACGAGGGCCGCCTGCAGGCGCGGGCGCAGTTGCTCGGCCGTCGGCAGGCTGGCGCGACGAGCGTCCTGACTGGCCTGGCTGGGCAGGAAACGGCTCGGGCTGTCGTAGCCGCCGAGCTGGCCGCTGGCGACCAGCGCATCGAGGCGGAGCCCGGTCGCTTCGGCCTGGCGCAAGGCGCTTTCGCGGTCGGCGGCGTCGATCACCACCAGATAGCGTGCATCCGGCGCGCCGATATCGGCGCGCAGCGCCATGTCGACCGCCTGGTCGGCCGGGCTGACCGGGCTGAGTGCCGCGAGTTCGGGATTCCACAAATGCTCGCGTTCGGCGAAGAGTGTCGCGGTCGCGGCCAGTGCCAGGGCGAGGACAGGCCAGCGCAGATGGCGCAGCGTCTGCATGCCGTGCAGGGCGCGCCGCCCGAATGGCGTCAGGTCGCGCGTCTGGCCATTGGCCTGGCCGAGTTGCGGCAGCACGAAGCGGGTGACCAGCGCCGCGGTGGCAACGCCGGCCAGCGAATAGAGGCCGAGCTGGGCGAGGCCGGGAAAGCCGGAAAAAAGCAGGGCGCCGAAGCCGGCGGCCGAGGTCAGCACACCGAGCCGGATGGTCGGCCAGAAGCGCTGTTTCCAGTCGGTCAGGCCATTGCGGCCGGATTGCACGAAGTAATAAATCGAGTAATCGACTGCCTCGCCGATCAGCGCCGCGCCGAAACCGACGGTGATGCCGAACACCGTGCCGTAGGCCAGGCTGACCGCGACGACGCCGGCCAGCGCGCCGGAAACCACCGGCAGCAGGCCGAGGCCGAGCAGGCGCAGCGAGCGATAGACGAAGAACAGCACGGCAACGATGGCCAGCGTGCTGATCGTCGACAGGCGGCTGACTTCTCCCTTGATCGTCGCCCGCGAATTGACCGCGAACAGGCCGGGGCCGGACAGTTGCAGGCTGGCGTTGGCAATGCCCTGCCCTTGCGCGGTTTCGGCGAACTGGCTGCGGATCAGCTTGATCGCGTTTTCCTGGCCGTCGGTATCGGAGCCGAGCGCCGCGGTCTGGATCAGCAGCATCGCCCGTTCGCCGTCGTGCGAGGCCCAGACGCCAGCCTTGCTGTCCGGCTGTGCGCCGGCATTGAGGCCGCGCAGCAGTTCGAGCATTTCGCCAGTCGGATCGCGCGGCAGCAGGGGTTTGAGCACCATGCCGAGCGGCGAGGCCAGGCGGTCGACGCTGTCGGAAATGCTCTTTTCCAGGCCGTCGACCGTAAAGCGTTCGGGCGTCACGGCCGGGCTGAGCAGATAGCGGTGGCGGAAGAGGAAATCGCGGTCGGCCGCCTGGCTGTCGCTTTCGCCGTTCTGCACCGAGACAAATTCGGGCATTTTGCCGAGTCGACCGCGCAGCTCGCGCGACAGGGCGGCGCGCTGCGTTTCGTCGCCGCCGGCGATGGCGACCATCAGCAGACGCGAAACAACGCCTTCCTTCAGTTGGTCGACCAGCACCTGCTGCTCGGCGCTCGGGTGCGATGGCAGGAAGAAGGACATGTCGGCCGTGAAGCGGCTGTTCCAGACAATGGCCGCCCCGGCCAGCATGGCCAGCAGCCAGAGCAGAAAGGCGCGGCCGGCTTTGCTCATCTGGCCTCGAGCGGTTCGATGCTCATCACGGCGCGGTCACCGTCGGCCTGCAGGTATTCGATGCTGCGGATCTGGTTCTTGCTGCCGCTGACCGTGATGCGCAGCACGAGGGCCGAGATTTTCTGGTCGCTGGGCAGCAGGGTGAGCACCCATTTTTCGGGATTGCCGGCCAGGCTGAGCAGGTAATTCTTCTCGAGCGCGGCGCGGTTGCCGGTCAGGGTGCCGCGGATGCTGTCGATGAAAGCGAGCGCTTCCGGCTGGCTGGCCAGGTTGATGCTGATCTTCTGCTTCTCGCGCTCGATGCTGAGCAGGTCCTTTTCCAGGCGCAGGGTTTCGACCTTGGGCGTCAGCGTGCGTTTTTCGAGGAAGGCCGGCGCCGTGTAGGTCAATTCGCCGGTCGAGATGACCGGCTTGTCGAGCAGGGAGATGTATTTCTTCTCGACGAACCTGGCCTTGCCGCCCTTGTGGCGGGCCAGGTCATCCATCAACTGGCCGACGTCGAAGGCGGCACAGGCCGGCAGCGCGAGGGCGGCGAGGAGCAGGCCGGAGGCGAGGCATTTGATCATTTTTTCTGCCAGAAATCGTAGAAATTGAACCAGTTGTAGGGCGCCTGCCGGCAGAAATGACTCAGGCGCTCGGCGTAATGCTGCTGCGCGGCGCGCATCGCGGCATCGCGTTCGCCGCGCTGGGTGTCGGTGAAGTCGGCGAGCGGTTCGAAATGGATCTGGTAGCGGTTGCCGCCAAGGTAGATGCCGGCCATGAAGAACACCGGCCGGCGCAGCATCGCCGCCATGCGCCAGGGGCCGACCGGAAACGGCGCCATTTCGCCGAGAAATTCGCAGTCCACCGTCGGGTCGTCGCCCAGGCTGCGGTCGGCGAGCATGCCGACGAGGTAGCCCTGGTCGAGCTTGTCGCGCGCTTCCAGCATCGAATCGACGCGGCCGAGCGCGATGATGTCGCGCGTCGCCGCCGGGTTGATCGCTTCCAGCGTGGCGTTGATCTTGCGGGCGTTTTCCTCGTACATCATCATCGCCACCTTGAGCCCGGCCTGGCCGCGCCCGACCGAGCGCAGCACTTCGAAACTGCCGAAATGGGCGCCGATCAGCAGCGCGCCGGGCTGCTTTGCCAGCGCCGCCTGCAGCGCCTCGGCGCCGACCACCTCGATGTCGAACAGGTCGAAACGGTCGTTGAGCAGGTAGATGCGGTCGTGGATGGTGCTCGCAAAGCTGAATACATGGCGGAAACCGTCCGACCATTCGGCCCAGCGGTCGAGCGAACGGTGCAGGTATTCGCGGCTGAAATGCCGCGCCTTGGGCGCAAACAGCACGTAATAGATGGCGATGCCGTAGAGCACCAGCCGGCCGATGCTACGGCCCAGAGTCAGCGAGATCCACACCATCAGCCGGAGGATGGCGAGATTGCTGCGTTCCTGCTGGCGCAGCCAGCTTTGCGTGGCGGGCTGGGTCATGGCGCGGGCGGCGTCAGGCTGCCGGAAGCAACGCTGCGTTCGCCGCTTTTGACGCTGAAGGCGATGCTGCCGCTCGCCTTCTGTTCGAGCGTAAACAGCAGCACTTCGCCGGGCGCGACCGGGCTGAGGAACTTGGCATTGCCGACCTGCCAGGCGCCCGTACGGTCGACGCCTGCAGAAAGCAGTTTTTCGGCAAACAACAGCGCCTGGTCGAGGATGACGACGCCGGGCACGATGGGATTGCCGGGAAAGTGGCCGGCAAAGGCGGGATGCTCGGTCGGTACCGGCCAGATGAACTCAGTCATGGCTGACCCTGGCCGCGTAGAGCGCCTGCAGTTCGTTGCGCGGCAGCTTGCCGGTGGTGTTGCGCGGCAGTGCATCGACGAAGACCAGCGGCCGCGGCAGGAAGATCGCATCGACGCGCGGCCGCAGTGCGGCGAGCAAGGCGCGGCTGTTCAGCGTCGGCGCGACGACGAAGGCACAGAGCCGCGTGATGCCGTCGGCAGACTCGTCGTCGGGCAGGAAGAAGGCGGCATCGACGACGCCGTCGACGGCCATGATCTGGTGATTGAGGTAGGCGAGCGAGGTGCGCTTGCCGGCAATATTGACCAGATCGGCTTGTCGACCGTGCAGCAGGAAGCGACTGTCGGGCAGCAACTCGATGATGTCGGACAGCCCGACCCGTCCCTCGACATGGCCGCCGACCGCGAACGTGATGTCCTCTTCCTGCTCGAGGCGTACGCCGTCCAGCAGTTGCCAGACCGGGTCGGTCGTGGCGCGCCGGCTGGCGAGCTGGCTGCTTTCGGTCGAGCCGTAGATTTCGAACAAGGGCGCATTGCATGCCGCTTCGACCTCGCCGGCCAGTTTGGCCGAGAGCGGTGCGGTCGCCGACAGCAACTGGTCGATGGCGGGCAAAGCCAGCCCGGACTGGATCAGTGCCGACAGGTGAAAAGGCGTGGACACCAGCAGGCGCGGTGCCGGCACCGCCTCGAGGGCGGCGACGATGTCTTGCGGATAGAAGGGCTTGCCCGACCAGAACGGCGCGTTGCCGTGCAGGGCAAGCAGCACCGTCGATTCGAAACCGTAGCTGTGCTGCGCCGGCACGGTGCCGACGATGCTGTGCCGCGTCGCCAGCAGGCTGAGGCGTTCGGCTTCGGCGCGGCCGTTGGCGACCAGTTTGCCCCAGTGCTTGTCGTGCGGCTGCGGCCGGCCGGTCGAGCCGGAGGTGAATAGCCGGGCGGCAACGTGGTCGACCGGGATCCGCGGGATTTCCGTGATTTTTGCGGCGTCGACCGCTGGCAGGCTGGCCGGGTAGTCGAGACGCGGCAGATCCTGGCTGGCGAATTCGCCGTCGCACAGGCAGCCGACATCGGGGCAATCCTGGCGGATCTGGTGCAGCGTCTCGGCCGATTGCGATGAAGGTTGCAGGCTGGTCTTGCCGCTGATCAGGCCGGCCGCGAAACCGACCGTGAAGCGGTAGCGGTCCTGGCAGACGTTGAGCAGGTGCTGTCCGGCCGGCAGCAGCGCCGCGAGCGCCTGCACGTCGGCGAGGAAGGCGCGCACGCTGACTGGGCCATCCGGGCGGTAGGCGAAGACGGCGTCGAGGTCGGCATGGCCGAGCAGGGGTAGATGCTGGCTCATCGGTGGGCGCGGCGGGCGGCCGAGGCGCGGTAGCCGCGGATGGTGTCGGCGATGCTGGAGCGGTCTTCCGGCGGCAGCACGCGGTTGCGGATCAGGTGCTCGCCGGCAAACATCAGCGCCAGCAGGGGCATGCTCAGCAGATTGACGAAGACCGACCAGACGACGGTCGGTGCGAAGAGGATCAGCACGGTCGACAGCGCTGCCGAGCCGAAAAAGAAGATCGTCCAGGCGATGGTGACTTGCCGCGTGTAACGCGCCTTGGCCTCCGAAATCACGCCGTCGTGGGCGAGCTTGGCAAAGGTGGTAACCAGCGCATCGCCGTTACCGATCAGGCTGCGTCCGAACAAGGTACCGAGCGCCAGGTTGGTGCCGAGATGCTGCACGTAAAAAAGCAGGGCGACGTTCTGGCGCAGGGTGGGCCAGCTCAGCGCCAGCAGGGCAAGAATGGCGAGGCCGCCGAGGCCGATTAGCAGCGGATGGCCGGCCCGCCAGAGCAGGATCACGGCGAAGGCGAGGATGGGGGCGGTGGCCAGTGCGGCGGAAAAATCGGCCGGGCCGTCGCCGGCGCTGCCGTAGTGGGCGAAGATGGCCCAGGCGACAACCAGCATGCCGGCGGCCAGGCTGCGCAGGAGGGCGGCCGGACTCAGCCCGGTCATTTCGTCCGCTGGGCGGCGATATGGCTGGTCAGCGAACGCAGCGAGGTGAAGATGCGGATGTTGTCCTCGTTGTCCGACTTGAGCTGGAAGCCGTAGCGCTTGGAAATGACCAGGGCCAGTTCGAGCACGTCGATCGAGTCAAGGCCGAGGCCTTCGCCGAACAACGGAGCATCCGGCTCGATTTCGCTGGCGGCCATGTCGAGATTGAGGGCCGAAATGATCAGTTCGGCGACTTCCGGCAGCAGGGCTTCGACGGTTTCCGGGGAGATGGCTAGTGACATGGCGGGATTTCCGTGGATTAAGGCGTGACGGCGCGGAATGCGAGCACCGCATTGCTGCCGCCAAAGGCAAAGGAATTGGAGAGTGCGGCGCGCAGTTGTTGCGCCCGGCCTGTGCCGACGTGATCGACGCCGGCACAGGCCGGATCGGGCTCGCCGAGATGCGCGGTGGGCGGAATCGCCTGTTCGCGCAGGGCGAGGACGGTGATGATCGCTTCGATGGCGCCGGCGGCACCGAGCTGATGGCCGTGCATGGACTTGGTGCCGCTGACCGCGAGGCGGGCGGCAGCTTCACCGAACACTGTCCGGAGGGCGGCGATTTCGACCGGATCGCCTTCGGCGGTGGCCGTGCCGTGCGCGTTGACGTAATCGATGTCGGCCGGCGTCAGGCCGGCGTCGGCGAGCGCCATGTTGAGCGCACGCACCTGGCCGGCGGCATCGGGGCGCACCAGGTGGCTGTGGTCGCAGGTCGTGCCGTAGCCGACCATCTCGCCATGGATGCGGGCGCCGCGCGCGACGGCATGTTCCCAGTCTTCGAGGACCAGCGCCGCCCCGCCCTCGCCCAGCACCAGGCCGGTGCGCCCGGCGCTGAACGGTCGACAGGCCTGCGCGGCGGTTTTTTCATCGCAGTTGGCCATGACGCGCAGCGCCTCCCAGGCGCGGGCAACGCCGTAGGCCTGCGGCACGTCGGAACCGCCGGTCAGCATCACCGGGGCTTCGCCGCTGCGCACGCGGCGGAAGGCTTCGCCGATGGCGATGGCGGACGAGGCGCAGGCCACGGTATGGCTCATGCTGACGCCGCCCAGACCAAGCTGGATCGAAATGTGGGCATTGGCCGCGTTGTTCATGCCGAGGATCACCGAGAGCGGCGAGACGCGCTCGCGGCCCTTGATCCACAGCTCCTTGTAGCCCTTTTCGTAGGCCAGCGTGCCGCCCAGCGCCGTGCCCCAGGAAACGCCCCAGTTTTCACGGTTTTCGGCCGGTTGACCGCGTGACAGCCCGGCATCCTGCCAGGCGCGGTACGCGGCGGCCGTGCCGAGCTGGGCAAAGCGGTCCATGGTGCCGGCCAGCGGTTTGCCGAGTTCGGCATCGGCATCGAAACCGGGGCAGCTGACGAAGGGAATGGCGAGCGGACGCGGGACGTCGTCGGTCTGCAGGAAATGCACGGCGGATTCGCCGGCGAGCAGGCGGGCAAAGAAGTCGGGCAGGTCGCCGCCAAACGGACTGACCAGGCCCAGGCCAGTAATCGCCACCCGCCGTTGCGTCATGGCTCAGCCTTTGGCTTGGCGCAACCGGTCCATCAGCGCAGTCATGTCGCCGACGGTTTTCGGGCTTTTCAGGTCTTTGGAGAGCGTGATGCCGAAACGGTCTTCGAATTCGAACATCAATTCGAGCATCATCAGCGAATCC
Organism: Quatrionicoccus australiensis; assembly: GCF_020510525.1. Classification (NCBI taxonomy): domain Bacteria; kingdom Pseudomonadati; phylum Pseudomonadota; class Betaproteobacteria; order Rhodocyclales; family Azonexaceae; genus Quatrionicoccus; species Quatrionicoccus australiensis. The sequence goes on along the minus strand of NZ_CP075188.1, from coordinate 4,141,271 downwards.
ACCCCGAGCGAAACCAGGGCCGCGTCAGCAACGACGCGCTCGGACGGAACGCCGAGACGGTTGTGGAGAAATTCGCGGATCAGGCCTAGAGAATCCATAGTGGGCAGCATTTTAGCCCAAGGCCTTCTTTTTACAAAAATTAACGGACCGTTTGCGCGGTCGCGCCGGGCATTTTCGCCAGTGTTTGCAGGAAGTTCGGCGCGTCCTGAAAGCCGACGACGCGGGCATTCTTGAGTTCGCGGCCATCCGGCGCAAAAAAGAGGATGCCGGGTGGCCCGAACAGGCCGAATTTGGCGAGCAAGGCCTTGTCGTCGGCCGAATTGGCCGTGACATCGGCCTGAAACAGCTTGAAACCGGCCAGTTTGGCGCGCACGGCGCTGTCGGCGAAGGTAAAACGCTCCATTTCCTTGCACGACACGCACCAGTCGGCATAAAAATCGAGCATCACCGGCTGGCCGGCGGCCATGATTTTCTGCTCCAGCTCGGCGAGCGAGGCAACGCGCTCGAAGGGCAGATGCTTTTCTTCGGCGGCGATTGCCTGACCGCGCAAACCGGCGAGCGGTTGCAGCGGATCGCGGCTGCCGGCCAGGGCGCCGATCAGCAAGGCGGCACCGGTCAGCAGCATGACGATGCCGATGCCCTTCCAGAAACGCTGCCAACCCTTGGCGTGCGGCGGCAGCGGGTCGAGGGCGTGCAGGTAGATGGCCGGAATGATCAGCAAGGCGGCCCAGGCCAGCATCTGCGCCACGGCCGGAATGACTGGCGAAACCAGCCAGACGGCGGTGGCGAGCAGGAGCACGCCGAAGCCCTTCTTGACCGCTTCCATCCACGCGCCGGCGCGCGGCAGCAGCGAGCCGCCGGCAACGCCGACCACGAGCAGCGGCACGCCCATGCCGAGCGCCATGACGAACAGCGCCGTGCCGCCGAGCACGGCATCGCCGGTCTGGCCGATGTAGAGCAGTGCGCCGGCAAGCGGCGCGGCGACGCAGGGGCCGACGATCAGCGCCGACAGCGCGCCCATCACGAAGACGCCGATGCCACGCCCGCCCTGCAGGTGACCGGATTCTTCCGAAAGCTTGCTCTGCAGCGAGCTGGGCAGTTGCAGCTCGTAGAAGCCGAACATCGAGAAGGAGAGCACGACGAAGACCAGCGCGAAGGCGCCGAGCACCCACGGGCTTTGCAGCGCGCTTGAGACCAGCGTGCCGGACAGGCCGGCGGCGACCCCGGCGGCGGCGTAGGTCACCGCCATGCCGAGCACGTAGGCGAGCGCCAGCGCGAAACCGCGTGCGTGCGAGACCTGGTGGCCCTGGCCGGCAATGATGCCGGAGAGGATGGGAATCATCGGGAAGACGCAGGGCGTCAGCGACAGGCCGAGGCCGGCCACGAAGAAGAAGGCGAGATTGACCCAGAAACCGGCATTTTTGAGCGTCGCGGCGATTTTGCTGCTTTCGTCGCCGTCGACCGCCGGGCTTGCCTCGGCCGCCGGGGCACTGGCCGGATCGGGCAGTTCGACGCTCAGCGTCTGGCTTTGCGGCGGGTAGCAGATGCCGGCGTCGGCGCAGCCCTGCGAACTCAGCTTGAGGGTCAGCGGCAGCGGCCCGGAACTGCTGCGCTCGACCGGGACGCGGATGGCAACCGTCTTGTAATAGACCTCGACCTTGCCGAAATTCTCGTCGTCCTTCTCCTTGCCCTTGGGGAAGACCGGTGCGCCGAGCGTGGTGCTCTCGCCGTCCACGGCAAAGCGGAACTTGTCGCGGTACAGGTAATAGCCCTTGGCGATCTCGTAGCTGATTTCCAGCGTCTGCCCGTCGAGGGCACGCACGGCAGGCTTGAAGGCGACCGCCGGGTCGAGGAATTCCTCGGCCTGGGCGAGTTGACCGAAGAGGAGCAGGAAGACGAAGAGGATGCGCATCATGGCTGTTGGACCGTTTCTGCCGCCACCCAGTTCAGGTAGGCCGGCAAGCCGCGCTCGACGGGCAGCGCGATGATTTCGGGAATGTCGTAGGGATGGAGTTTCTGGATCGCGGCTTCAAGCGCCGGGTAATTCGCAGCGGTCGACTTGATGAAAAGCGGGATTTCCGTCGCCGACTCGATCTTGCCCTGCCAGCGGTAAAGCGACTGGATGCGCGGCAGGATATTGACGCAGGCGGCCAGGCCGCTTTCGAGGACGGCGAGCGCGATGCGGTTGGCGACTTCTTCGTCGGGGCAGTTGCAGAGGATGAGCAGCGTGGACATGGGCTTCCTACTTGAGCAGGCGGCGCCGGGTCAGGCGCAGCGCGATGGCGAAGGCGATGCCGGTGGTCGCGAGCAGCACGCCGATGTGGAGCAGCGCATCGGGCGGCACGTTGCCGGCGAGCAGCGGCCGGATCAGCGCGACGCCCTGGGCCAGCGGCAGGATCTGGCCGATGCTGGCGAGCCAGCCCGGCAATTGCCCGGTCGGGAAGAAAACGCCGGAAATCAGCGTCATCGGCGTGATGAACAGCGTGAAGTAATACATGAAGAAATCGTAGGACGGCGCCAGCGCGTTCCAGATCAGGCCGAGTGCGGCGAAGGCCAGCCCGGTCAGGATGATCGCCGGCAGCGCCCAGAGCGCGAGCGGGCCGTGCGTCAGGCCGAGGCCGGCGATGACGACGAGGATGGCGGCGCCGGAAAACAGCGACTTGGTCGCCGCCCAGAACAGCTCGCCGGCGACGACATCGGTCAGGCCGAGCGGCGTGTTGAGGATGGCGTCCCAGGTTTTCTGCACATGCATGCGCGAGAACGACGAATAGAGCGCTTCGAAGGTCGCCGCGTTCATCGTCGAGGCGCACACCGTGCCGGCCGCAAGGAAGGCGACGTAGGACTGGCCGTCGATGTTGGGCAGCATCGCACCCAGGCCGTAACCAAGGCCGAGCATGTAGATCAGCGGGTCGGCCAGGTTGCCGAGTATGGACGGCAGGGCGAGCTTGCGCCAGACGAGGAAGTTGCGCTGCCAGACCGGAAACCAGCCGGGGCGGTGTAAGCCAGGGAGCATCGGATGCACCGTTGAGGAAAGAGCGGTCTATTTTACTGTGAAGTGGCGTGGCTGCTTTTTATTGCGGCGCACCATGACGGCCCGGTCAGGAATGCCCTTGCACCAGTTTCAGGCAGCGGGCATCCCCGGTTGGTCCCGGGTAATTCCTGCAAGTAAATGATTTTTGGCGTTTTTATCCGGTCGACCGGTCGCCGGCATGATTTTCGCTGCATTGCACCACCAACCCCGATCGCGCTTTGCCGGCGCGCATAAAAAGGAGAACCGTCGATGGATGAAAAACTTGAAAGGGCCCAGTTGATGGCCCGTTTCAAATTGATGGTCAAGCGTACGCTGAGCCAGACGGTCGATCTCGAGCGTCTGGGCCGCGAGCCGGCCTATGCCCGCGAACGCCTCGCCGAAATCGAGGAAGCGGCGCTCGACGAAGAGCTGTTGATCATGGTCCTGCGCCTGCGTGACCTGCTGCTGCCGGCACCGGAGCCGGTCGTTGTCGTGGCGCCGGCCCCGGTCGTCATCGCGCCGGTCGAAATTCCCCGCGAAAGTCCGAAGGAAACCCGCAACTACATGATGGGTGCGCGCTCCTGGTAAGCAACGGCGGAAAAAGGCCCGCGCCCGGCCGTTGACCGGTCAGGCTGCGACGAAGATGTCAAAATGGCGGCATGTCCTCGCCCGCCATCGTTCTCTGCACGCTTAACGCCCGCTACATCCACGCCTCGCTCGGCCTGCGCTACCTGCTCGCCAACCTGGCCCGGCACGGAAATCCGGCCCTGCGCGCCGCTGCCGTGCTGCGCGAATTCACGATCAACCGCCCGGTGGCGGAAATCGTCGCCGCCCTGCTCGACGAACTCGGCGAAGCGGTCGAAGGCGTGCCGCAGATCGTCGGTTTCGGCGTCTATATCTGGAATGTCGCGCCGACGACCGAAGTTGTGCGGCGACTGAAAGAAGCCCGGCCGGCGCTCAAGATCGTCCTCGGCGGGCCGGAAGTCAGCCACGAATGGGAGCAACAGGAAATCGTCCGTCTCGCCGACCATGTCATCACCGGCTGGGGCGACGTCAGCTTTGCCAAACTCTGCCGCGCCCTGATCGACGGGCCGCCACCGCTGATGAAGGTGATTCCCGGCGAACAGCCGCCGCTCGAGCAGATCGAGCTGCCCTACGGCGAATTCACGCCGGACGACTTGGCGCATCGCCTGCTCTATGTCGAGGCCTCGCGCGGCTGCCCGTTCAAGTGCGAGTTCTGCCTGAGCGCGCTCGACAAGACGGCCTGGGCCTTTGACGCAGCGCGCTTTCTTGCCGCGCTCGATGGCTTGTATCAACGCGGCGCGCGCAATTTCAAGTTCGTCGACCGCACCTTCAACCTGAAGATCGACAGCTCGCTGCAGATCCTGCAATTTTTCCTCGAGCGCCTGACGCCGGATCTCTTCCTGCATTTCGAGGTGATTCCCGATCACCTGCCGGAGCGCCTCAAGGAAATGATCCTCCGCTTCCCGCCCGGCGTGCTGCAGTTCGAGGTCGGCATCCAGACCTTCAACCCGGAAGTGCAGCAGCGCATTTCGCGCCGCCAGGACAACGAAAAGAGCGGCGCCAACCTCGACTGGCTGGTTGCCCACAGCCCGGCCCACCTGCACGCCGACCTGATCTTCGGCCTGCCCGGCGAGAGCTGGCAGAGCTTTACCGCGAGTTTCGACCGTCTGTACGCGCACCGGCCGCACGAAATCCAGCTCGGCATCCTCAAGCGCCTGCGCGGCACGCCCATCGTTCGCCACAGCGCCGAATTCGGCATGGTCTACGCCAGCCAGCCGCCCTACGGCATCGTCAAAACGGGCGCCGTGGACGCGTCGACCGTCCGGCGCTTCACCCGCCTTGCCCGTTACTGGGACCTCTACGCCAATTCCGGCCGCTTCCCGCAGACGCTGCCCGTCCTGCTCGCCGCACCCTCGCCCTTTGCCGCCTTCGCCGCGTTTGCCGACTGGCTGTGGCAGACGATCGCCCAGACCAGTACTTTTACCCCCGAAATGCTGGTCGACCGCCTGTTCGACTACCTGACGCAGGAACTCGGCCATGCCGCCGCAACGGTACGCTCGCTTCTGCTCGCCGACTACCAGGCAAGCGGCGCCCGCGCCAATCCGGCCTGCTTGCAGGGCCTGCTCAAGGACAGGCCCAAACCGGTGGCGCGTGCAGCGGGCGGTCTGGTGCAGCGGCAGGAAAGGCATGGCGGGGTTGCACCCGATTCGTTTACGCCAATTAGCGGCGAGCATTCCGCCATTACCGAAGCGTGAGCATATGAGGTCTGCATCTGGCAGTTCAGGTTCGACAGCGCGCCGATGCATAGCAACCAGAGAATCCGCGGTAGCGGAGCTATTCTTCAAAAAGGGGGGCGGTTAGCGCATCGAGATTGCTCGGAAAATCGACGAAGGCTCCGCTCCCAGGCTATTTGATGCTCCTGCCGCGATGGAATTTTCTTGGTCATCGTAAACTGACCCTTTAGAATGCCGAAGCAATAAATAAGGCGTCCATCATGGCAAGAATACTGCTCGGTTCAGCATCTCCAAAATTAGACACATCCTCCCTAACTAGTACCAAGCCAAGTAGCAACTTGCCTCCTGCTGATCTGGAAAGGCGGCTGAGATCAAAGCGATCGATGGCTTATATCGCGTCACTGCAAAGGCTCGATGCCGGTGGTCATTCCCATACACGGGAAGCGCTTGATGCCTTGCTTCAAGCCATACAGCACGAACTACCGGAAATATCGATTGAACACTTACCCGTTGGCATCGTAGCCAAGTGCTATCTGGGAGAGCCTTACGAGGTCCATACGCTGGACCGGCAAGAGACGATCATTCAGCACTACAAGCGACACCAGGCCATGCCCCCTATGCTCGAACGTGCTCGCTCTTTGGCTATGCATCCAGGCTATGTTTTTATCGAGGTTTATACAGACAGGCTTATCGCCATCTCTAATAACGGTGATACGTCAATGGTGAAAGGGTAATCATGAGTAGCGAGCGCATTATTCATCTGGCCGATCTGGCATTTATCCAGAACAGCCTATCCAGTCTAAGCAGCGACATCGGCGTAGTCTCCGGGCAAGTCGATTCCGTTGGACGTGAAATTGCTGGTACAAGATCAGAGTTGGCACGTCTTGAACAGGCATTCATAGAGTTTGTGGCAGCGGATATCAAAGCCAAGGAGTTGGCCCTGGCGGAAACCAGGCAGGTCAAAATCAGACAGGCCTTAAAGACCCAATTTGGCTATTACGCAGAAGTCCGTCGTCAGGCCACCGGGATTCTTCAGGCTGCCGACATCAGCGTCGTTCGCCAGGAAACCATCAACGCCGCAACCGAAAATCTCATGCTGTCTGCGCCGCGTTACTGGCTTGCCCCGGCCCTCGTTGCTTTGGCGGCATGGCTGGGCGACAACAAACCCTTGGCAGAAAAAGCTTTGGCGGAAGCCATCCGCAGGGATGACGAAAAGACATCGCTGTTTTTTGCCTTGATCACTCGCCGCTCCAGCCGTGCCAATGGTTGCCGGGTATGGCTGGATCGTTATTTTGGAATACAGGATCCTCTGAAGCTGGACCGACAGTCTGTAGTCCTCATTGATGCCTTGGCCAGTGGTGTGTTCGGCACCGAAATCCGCGGACTTTGCGCCAAACGTTTCGAGACATGGATTGCCGAATTATCACAGCGTGTTGGTTTTGTTGAGGAGCAGCGAAAGCAATGGAACGACGGACTGCGTTCCAAGATTCCGACAACCGATAACGCCACCCGCTACAAACATTTGCCGCAATACAGCCCGACGTGGCCCCTATTGAATCAGGTCCTGAACGGCGCAACCATGCAGGCCGTTGTCCTGAATCATTTCAAGGCAACTTTTGATGGCCCTATTCCTGTATCGCCCAACCTGCAAGCGGCGGTAGACGATCTATTGGACAAACTCGTTAAAAACTTTGACGACGAAGAGTTACCACTGCGTCGAGACGACAGGTTTTGCCAGCTCATCATCGACGAAGGCGGTGATAAGCCGCAAGCACGCAACCGATTCGATCTGGAAAGCAAAGCACTGGACGAACACGTCAGCTTCACACAATTGCTGACCAACACCTCGATGCACCCGGAAGTATCCCACGCCTCGAAAGCCACCCAGCGTTTTGCCACCGCCTTGTCGAAAGAGTGGATCAAAGATGCACATCAGGACCTTTCGGCAAGCATTAGAGCATCTGTGCCCAACCAGATTGAAATCACCATCGAGGATTGGCAAGGATCAACCCAGAATGGCGAAAACGAGAAAGAGCTCGCAACTTCTTTGGCAAGTCACATAGAGCGCCGTAAAGAAACGGAACTTGCCGATGCAAGGTTGCGCTTTCAGCACTGGGCTGGTCTTGCCTTCGGTATTGGCTTTTTGGCAATGGGTTTTCCGGGGCAATTTTTGTTCTTGGCGCTCGGGGCGGGATGTCTTATTTGGTTCTTCACCGCCAGATCGAAAATCGAGAAAGTCAGGAAAAAAATCACCGAGGATTTTGCACGATTGACAGAGCAGTCATTGCAAGCGCTGAAAGCCACTGTTGCAGAAGCGGTTGAATGGCGACGTGATTTTTCCAAAAGGGATGCTGTATCAGCATTGGTCAGTCAATTTCTCGAAACGATCAGTGCCGAACAGCACCTTCTATCCCCCCATGATAATGTTCGCCAAGTGATCTCAACGGCGAGCAGTTGCTGAGAGCCCAGGAGCCTGACATGACCAGAGAAATAATTCATCAAACCGCCCTTGAGTCTGCATCTGTTGCTGAACAATCCGGGCTGAAAACACACGCAGAGCCGGCGCAGACTCTTCCTGTCGAAAACGAACAGTTCCGCGACACACTTGCGGGGGTATTCCCAGAATGGGATTTATTGCCTGCTGTGCCATTTATCCGCAGGGTGAAATGAAGGCTCCCTGTAGCTATGCCGATTGGAGTGCCTGCCTCGAAGCCTTGGAAAATGGCGCGAATGATGAAGAGGTAATTCGCGCAATGACTCAAGGCGAACTAGCTTGGAGCAGTGGCGTGGCAAATCTCTTTTCAGAGCGAATTAGCGAAGTTTTCAGTACGAGATTGCAACGCTGCGCTAACCGCATGGCACGTGACCTTAACCTAGGCGCGGATGAAATTACTCTGGTCCGGGCATTATTGGACACACGGCGTAATCTCGCGTTGCTCTATCGGGTAGCAATCATTCCGGCTTTCCCGCAAATGCTCAGAGAACATTTGTCCGGTGAACTGAAACGTTATGCAGAGCGCGCTCATAGTTCACTGGAAGATAGCGCAAAGCGTGATCGCAGCGGCAAACTTACAAGCCTGATTCGGCATAACAGCCTACTTGGCTATGACGCCTCCGCCGCCTGTGCGTCGTCGCTGCCGATGCCCGCATCAAATTACGTGGTTGAAAATATGCCCACAACCGCAAGAAAACGAACGATATTGGCCTGATCATGAGTGATACCAGAGAATTCAAAACCAATTTGACGCTTTACCTTAAGGCTCGGGTGCCTTTCATTTCTATCCGCAGTGCGGAACGCTCGCGCGTTCTGGAAATATTTCGAGAAGTCGCTGCTAGCCTGAGCAATGCGCCAATTTTTGTTCACACGCTCTCGCAAGGAACAAAAGAACTGCTTACCAACCGTTCGGCAAACGAGGACCGCTCAGTCGTTGGTGCGATTGATTTCGCGAGTCAACAGATATCTCAACGTCAAAACCTGTCTTTCATATTGACGGAGGTCGCTGATATTGAGGATGACACGCCGTTTGCCAGACAGTTGCAGGATACAGTCATGCTTGCAGCAGAACATGGCGGAGTAGTCATCGTCGTAACGACTAAACCCGTTTGGGGGCAATTGCAGCGGCTCGGTATGTCGCTTACCCTTTCGTCACCAACTGAAGACGAAATGCGTGAGATTATCCATGAACAGATAGAAGCCTACCGCAGCCAACTGCCCATCGAATGGGACGAGTCCGATGAAAAACAAGCAGCAGCTATCCTCACCGGCATCTCTCGAATCGAAGCCGAAAACATCATCGCCACCTTACTGGCCACTGGTGGAATCAAGAAAGCCGACCTAGTCGAATTGATGCACGCCAAGGACCGTATTTTTGCCGACATATCGGGCATCGAACGGGTTCAAGTGCGAGGAGCTGAGCTGAATGTGGGAGGATTGGGTGGTCTGAAATCTTGGCTGGACCGCGAACGCCCCCTGCTTACAGCTGACTTGAGAGAACGAGGAATACGTCCGCCGCGAGGTGTTTTACTCGTTGGCGTCCCTGGCTGCGGGAAATCCCTTTCCGCCAAGGCGATTGCTCACAACTGGAGCCTTCCACTTTACCGCTTGGATCTTTCAACAATCCACGGGCAATATCTGGGGCAAAGCGAAGGACGACTGAAAGATGCTCTGTCTACAGCAGATCATGTTTCCCCCTGCGTACTCTGGATTGACGAAATTGAAAAAGGTCTGGCGGGTGCGACTCAAGGTGCTAATGACGGCGGCACTTCAACACGCCTTGTTGGACAATTCTTATATTGGCTTCAAGAAGCGCGTGCCCGTGTGTTCGTGGTAGCAACGGCAAACGATGTTTCAAAACTACCTCCCGAACTGCTACGCCGAGGCCGCTTTGATGAATTGTTCTTCGTCGATCTCCCTACCCCAGAGGAACGCAAGGAAATCATTAACATTTACGCAATGCGTGGCCTAAAACAGGAATTACCAAGTGCCTTGATGCAGGAGCTCGTGGAAGCATCAGACGGCTTCGCCGGCTCTGATCTGGAGTCCGCAGTCCGCGAAGTGGTAAAGGAAGCATATCTGCATGGTGACAATGCCGTAACTTCTGACTTGTTCCGCCGTAGTTTCCAAAATGTTGTTCCTCTGTCAAAAACCAGCCCGGAACAAATTGAGAATATCCGAGCCTGGGGTCGCGAACGAGCCGTCCCGGCATCCGGGATACCAATCGGAGGCACGGAGATCCAAGTTCGCCCACGACGCACTGTGCTTGCATAGGTACGGCAGAATCGACCAATAAGCGCGACCACTAGCGAGTTCTGAGGAACGGATCACGGCTTATGCGGGGCACCGCTCATCGGCCTGAGCGTGCTGCTCGGGCTGGGTATCCTGCTCGTCTTGCTGCGTCGCAAGGACTGATTTGCGGCAATCCCCGGCCTGGCCGGGGCTAAGCCGCCAGCTGCAGCGCTTTCTGGATCAGGCCGATGTTGATGGCGATGGCCGAGGGGCGATTCAGGTTGTGCGGCAGGTTGTGCGGTTTCAGCCAGCGGAATTCGGAATGTTCGTGGTTGAGTCGGGGTTCGAATTCGCTGTCGGCGAGCAGCAGGTAGTAATGCAGTTCGCGCAAGGCCTCGACGTAGCCCAGGCCCTGGATTTCGCTATCGCTGACGCCGCCGAAGTGCACCAGATCATCGCCCTTGCGCTCGATGCCGGCTTCTTCCGAGAGTTCGCGCAGCAAGGCCTGCTGTGGCGTTTCTCCGGGATCGACATGGCCGCCGAAGAAATTCCAGACACCGGGTTTGTTGACCGTCTCGGAACGCCTGCCGAACAGGAAGGTGCCGGCCGATGGGCAATAGATGATGGCCCAGACGCCGGCCTGCTTGTTGAGCTTCATGATCGCTTCCCCTGTTGCTTCAATCGCGCAATTCCCGGCCGGTCAGCTTGATGAAGACCTCTTCGAGGTTGGAGGCGCGGTGCAGGTAGCGCAGGCTGTCGGCGGTAGCCAGTCGGGCGAGCAGTTCGCGCGGTTCGCGGCAATAGAAGAAGGCGGTTTCACCGCTGGTTTCGACGCGTTCGGCGAGCTGCCGGTTGGTTTCGACGAAGGCGCCCAGATTGCCGCCGGCTTCGTCATAAACTTCGATGACCTGCGGTTCGATGTGCTCGGCGATGAGCTGGCGCGGGCTGCCTTCGGTGATCTTGCGGCCGTGGTCGATGACCATCAGCCGGTCGCACAGGCGTTCGGCCTCGTCCATGAAGTGGGTGGTCAGGATCAGCGTCTTGCCGGCCGACTTGAGCTGTTTCAGGCGATCCCAGATCAGGTGTCTGGCCTGTGGGTCGAGGCCGGTGGTCGGTTCGTCGAGAAAGACGATGTCGGGGTCGTTGACCAGGGCGCGGGCCAGCGTCAGGCGCCGCTTCATGCCGCCGGAGAGCGTTGCGATGCGGGCGTCGGCCTTGCCGGAGAGGCCGGCGAATTCGAGCAGTTGCGGGATGCGCGCCTTGACCTCGGCGTCCTTGAGGCCGAAATAGCGGCCGAAGACGAGCAGGTTTTCGCTGGCCGTGAAGTCCGGATCGAGATTGTCGAACTGCGGCACGACGCCAACGCGGGCTCTCGCCTGCTGCGCATCGGCCGGAATGGCGCAGCCGTTCAGGCTGATTTCGCCGCTGTCCGGGCCGGTCAGGCCGAGGCAGAGGCGAAGTGTCGTCGTCTTGCCGGCACCGTTCGGGCCGAGCAGGCCGAAACAGATGCCGGGTTCGACGGCGAAGGAGAGGCCGGCGACGACTTCCGTGCCGGCGTAGACCTTGCGCAGATTGGAGACGCTGAGTGCCGTCACTTAGTGCCGCCAGGCGCGCGTGATGATGTCGCGGATCAGGTGCAGGCGACGGTGGAAGAAGTGGTCGGCACCGGGCACCATGACTACCGGCAGGTCGAGCGGCAGGGCCCAGGCGAAGACGTTGGCCGGCGGTACCAGCGTGTCGTCGGCACCATGGATGACGATGGTGTCGTGCGGCACGGCTTCGGTGTCGTACTGGCGGCTGTTCTCGACATGGCCGGCGGCGGTGCCGACCAGGACCAGACGCTGCGCCGGGTGGCCGGCTTCGGCGAGGCGCTTGGCGACGCGGGTCTGGCAGTAGGCGCCGAAGGAAAAGCCGGCCAGGGCAACCGGCAGGTCGCCGCAGCGGCGCTTGGCTTCTTCGAGCACGGCGAGCAGGTCGTCGGTTTCGCCGATGCCTTCATCGTGCTCGCCTTCCGTGCCACCAACGCCGCGGAAATTCGGGCGGAAGGCGGCATAGCCAAGGCTGACGAAGGTGCGGGCCAGCGTGTAGGCGACCTTGTTGGTATTGGCGCCGCCGCCCATCGGGTGTGGATGGGCGATCAGCGCGATGCCCTTCGGGGCATCCGGCCGTTCCATGATGGTGTCGATATTGCCGACCGGGCCGGCGACGAGGATTTTTTCTTCCGGGGCTTTCATGCTCAGATCTTCAGGCGTTCGACGATGCGGCCATGCAGCAGGTGTTCGTCGATGATTTCATCGACATCGCTTTGGTCGATGAAGGAATACCAGGTTTCCTGCGGATAGACGACCATGACCGGACCCTGGTCGCAGCGCCCGAGGCAGCCGGCCTTGTTGATGCGGATATTGCCCGGGCCGTTCTTTTTCAGCTGGCCGATGCGGTCCTTGGCGTAGGTGAACATTTCCGAGCCGCCAATGCTGTTGCAGCACTGTTCGCCGGCGTCGCGCTGGTTGGTGCAGATGAAGACGTGGTGTTCGAAATAGCTCATGTTTTCTCCTTGGGGCCAAATATTATCCTTGAAACCTCCGCTGGACGAGGCTGTTGGTGCGTTTGGGCGGGATGTCCGGCGCGAAGCGACGCCGCGGCAGGCTCATGCCTGCGAGAAGGAGCGACAAAGCCGGGCGCCCGACCAGACGTGCCAGCGGCCGCGTAGCGCTCTCAGCCGCTGGGTGAATCTCCTCGGAGGCATAAAAGTCAGCGCCCATGTGGCTCGCCTGAGATGGATAAGCGGTCAACAGAGGTTCCAAGGATTATAGCCGCCCGGTTTCACGGCGAATGCCGGCCGTGGCTCCAGTATTTTTCCAGACCGATGAGCAGGGAACTGGCGATGGCGACGGCAAATATTTCGCCCCACGCCTGCCAGCCGATCGGCGCCGTCTGGAAAACGCGGTTGAGCGGCGGCCAGTAGGTCAGCAGCAATTGCAGCAGCGCCATGCTGCCGATGCCGCCCCACACCCAGAGGTTGGAAAAGAGGCCGAGGCTCCAGAAACTGCGGGTCAGCGAGCGGCAGTTGAAGAGGTAAAGCATTTCGACCATTACGAAGAGGTTGACCGCTACGGTGCGCGCTTCGGGCAGCGAGTGACCCTGCTCCAGTTCGCGCAGGAAAAGTCCGAAGGAACCGGCGAGCAGCAGGCAGGAGACGAGCACGATGCGGCGGATCAGGGCGGCATCGAGGACCGGCGTTTCCAGGCGGCGCGGCGCGCGGCGCATGATGCCGCGCTCGATCGGCTCGAAGGCGAGCGGCAGGCCGAGCAGGACGGCGGTGCTCATGTTGATCCAGAGGATCTGCAGCGGCGTGATCGGCAGGGTGGAGCCGAAGAGGATGGCAGCAACGATGACCAGGCCTTCGCCGAAATTGGTCGGCAAGGTCCAGGTGATGAACTTGACGAGGTTGTCCCAGACGCCGCGCCCTTCCTCGACCGCCGCCTCGATGCTGGCGAAATTGTCGTCGGTGAGCACCATCGCCGCCGCTTCCTTGGCGACTTCGGTGCCGCCCAGGCCCATGGCGATGCCGATATTGGCCTGCTTCAGGGCCGGCGCGTCGTTGACGCCGTCGCCGGTCATCGCCACGACTTCGCCGCGCGACTGCAGGGCGCGGACCAGGCGCAGCTTCTGTTCCGGTTCGACGCGGGCGAAGACGTCGGTTTCGTGGGCGGCGACGGCGAGTGCCGCTTCGTCGAGTTCGGCCAGTTCGCGCCCGGTCAGCGCCTGCTTGGCGTCGATGCCGATCTGCGCGGCGATGGCGAGCGCCGTGACGGCATGGTCACCGGTGATCATCTTGACCCGGATGCCGGCCGAGTGACAGTTGCGGATGGCCGAAATCGCCGCCTTGCGCGGCGGGTCAATCATGCCGACCAGACCGAGCAGGGTCAGGTCGTGCAGGCGCTCATCGCTCAGCGCCGTGCCCGTTGGGTCGAGGCGGCGGGCCAGGAGCAGCACGCGCATCCCCTGTTCGGCCAGGCTACGGGCCGCAGCTTCAATTTCGGCGGCGACCAGCGGCGCCGTCTGGCCGTGCTCGTCCAGACGGTCGACGCAGCGCGGCAGCAGTTTTTCCAGCGCGCCCTTGATGTAGATGATCTGGCCGGCATCGCCGGCATGTGCCGTCGCCATGTACTGGCGGGTGGCATCGAAGGGCAGGACGTCCTGGCGCGGCAACAGCGCCTGCAGCGTGTGTTCTTCGAGCGTGCCCTTGCGCGCCGCGACGAGCAGCGCGGCTTCGGTCGGGTCGCCGGTGATTTTCCAGTGCTGGCCGCTGCGCGCCAGACTGGCATCGTTGCACAGGGCGCCGCCAACCAGGGTTTCGCGCAGGGCGCCGGCGATGCTGGCGGGCTGTTCATCGAGGCGGATGTCGCCGGCCGGGTTGTAGCCGTGGCCGCTGACTGCGTAGTGCCGGCCGGCGCAGAGCAGCGCATGCACGGTCATCGCATTTTCGGTCAGCGTGCCGGTCTTGTCGGAACAGATGACCGTCGTGCTGCCCAGGGTTTCGACCGCGGCCAGACGCCGGATGATGGCGCGGCGCTTGGCCATGCGGGCGACGCCGATGGCCAGCGTGACGGTGACGGCGGCCGGCAGGCCTTCCGGAATGGCGCCGACGGCAAGGGCAACGGCCGCCATGAACATCTCGAAGGCCGACTCGCCGCGCAGCAGGCCGACGCCGGCGGTCAGCAGGGCGAGGCCGCCAATCGCCCAGAGTAGCCAGTTGGAGAAGGTCGCCATCTTGCGGGTCAGCGGCGTCGCCAGTTCCGGGGCGCCGGCGATCAGGTCGGCGATACGCCCGGTTTCGGTGGCATCGCCGGTGGCGATGACCAGGCCGCTGCCCTGTCCGGCCACGACAGTGGCGCCGGCATAGGCCATGTTCAGGCGTTCGGCGAGCAGCGTGTCGGCGGGCAGCACGGCGGTGTGTTTGCCAACCGGCAGGGATTCGCCGGTCAGCATCGATTCGTCGGTGTGCAGTTCGTGTTCGAGGAAGAGGCGCAGGTCGGCCGGCACGCGGTCGCCGGCGGCGAGCAGCACGACATCGCCGGGTACCAGCTGGCTGGCATCCATCTGCTGGCGGTGCCCGCCGCGGCGTACCGTGACCGGCGTCGCGACGCTTCTGGCGAGCGCTGCCAGCGCACCTTCGGCCTTGGCTTCCTGCCAGTAGCCGATGCCCGCGTTGAGCAGCACGACGGCGAAAATGACGCTTGAGTCCACCATTTCGCCGAGCCCGGCGGTGACGACCCCGGCGCCGATCAGGACGAGGACCAGTGGCTGGATCAACTGGTCGGCAAAGCGCTTCCAGGCCGGGCGGCCGGGCACGGCGGTGAGCTGGTTGGGGCCATGTTCGAGCAGCCGGCGGGCGGCTTCTTCGTCGCTCAGGCCGGCAGCGGTGTCGACTTCAAGGTGGTGGGCGACGGCCGCGGCCGTCTCGGCATGCCAGCTTACGGTCGACGTGTCGTCAGGAGCAGAAACGGCAGGGTCAGGAAGGGCCATAGGGTAGCCACCAGTCGGGTCAGACCATTGAAATTCAGGAAGTGTCCCTGCCGCCAGGTGGCCAGTGCAGCCATTGAATACGGGTTGGGCGGGGCGAGGTTGACCAGTACGGTAGCAGACATCAGGGCCAATGCGGCGAGCATTAAGCGCAGGGTGGCCGGCAGGGCCAGGCTGACGGCAAGAAAGAGCAGGGCGACGAGCAGACCCATCTGGGCGCCGGGGGTCAGCCAGGCCAGCGCTTCACCCGGATTGATCAGGATTGTCGAGGCCAGCGTGCGGACGACCAGGCCGAGGATCAGGAACAGCGGTACGACGATGTAGGCCCAGAGCAGGCGGGCGGTGAGCAGGCGGAGGATGAGGCCGACAGCAATCGCGTTGAGGGCGGTGATGCTGGCTTCGATCAGCGCAAAGCTGTCGGCAGCGAAGGGAACGGCCCCGGCCAGACCGAGCGTCTGGCGCAGGTCGCCGGCGCCGAAGAGCAGGGTTTCCGGCGAGAGCGGCACGAGCAGCCAGAGACCGAGCAGGGTCAGGCCGAGTTCGGCATGCGGGACCGGCGCGATCAGGCGGTGTTCGAGCGCGGTGATGCGGGCGAAGATGCGTGGCCCGACGTACTGCGCCCAGATTGCGCCGAGCAGTCCGCCCAGGCTGTTGCAGGCGAGATCGAGGTTGGACGGAACACGCGAGGGCAGCCAGGTCTGCAGGCTTTCCAGGCTGAAACTGACGCCGGCGGCGAGCAGCACGGCGAGCACCGGCGCGCTGTAACGGCCGGGAATGCGGTCAAGCGCCAGGGTCAGCAGGAAGCCGAGCGGGATATAGACGGCGACATTGACGGCGAGGTCGAAGACGGTCCAGTAACGCGGCCAGCCGCCTTCGAGAAAGGCGAAGGGCGAGATGCCGGTGTCGCGCCAGCCGGCGAACGGATGCAGGCTGCCATAGATGACCAGCCCGCACCAGGCCAGGGCCAGGTAGCGGGCGAGCAGGATGGGGCCACGGCCGTGCTGAGTCATGCTGCGGATTTTAGGGCGTATCCGGCAGCGCGTCAGCCTGTTTGGACACAAAGGTGTCGGCGCGAACGCCTTTCCGTAACATTGTCAGGGTGTTTTGTGCGGGTGCGGATGATCGTTGGTGTGATGCGTTTCGGCGGCGGCGCGGTGATGCAGTTCGGCATGAATATCGGCCTTCGGCGTCGGTCGACCGATCCATTGCGGCAATAATGAGCCGGCAATCATGCCCAGGATGCTGACGCCGAGGCCGATCAGCTGCGGCGGCACGAGTTGGCCGACGTTGGCCAGCGCGTAGGCGTAGTCACCGCTCGACGGGCTGCTGCCGACCAGCGCCTCGACCAGCAGCCACGAGGCCAGACCGCCGAAAATCGCGGCGAGTGCGCCCTGCGTCGTCGCCCTCTTCCAGAAGGCACCGAAGAAAAGCGGCACGAAAGCCCCGGCCAGCGTCACCTTGTAGGCGTTCTCGACCATCTTGAAGATGCTGGCGTTCGAGTACAGCGCAAAGGCGAGCACGATGCCGGCGAAAACAACGATCGCGCCGCGCATGACGCGCAGGAACTGGTGGTCGCCCATGTGCGGGAAGAAATCGCGGACGATGTTTTCCGAGAAGGCGACGGCGGGCGCGAGCAGGGTGGCCGACGAACAGCTCATGATCGCCGAGAGTACGGCACCGAAAAAGATGGCCTGGGCGAAGACCGGCGTGTGCTGCAGGACCAGCGTCGGCAACACGAGTTGCGAGTCGGTCTGCAGCAGGCCGTTGAACAGCGTCGGGTCGATCAGCGTCGCCGAGTAGGCGATGAACATTGGCACGAAGGTGAAGCAGAAATAGATCGAGGCGCCGAGGATGGAACCCCACAGCGCGATCCTCTGGGTTTTCGCCGAGGTGATGCGCTGGAAGACGTCCTGCTGCGGAATCGAGCCGAGCATCATGGTGATCCAGGCGCCAAGAAAGGACAGCCACAGCCAGGGATCGGGCGGCGGGAAGAAATCGAGTTTGCCGGCCTCGGCCGCATGCTGGATCACCGTGTCGACGCCGCCGGTCAGGCCGGACACCAGCCAGGCGATGAACAGCATGCCGCCCATGATGACGCCCATCTGCACGAAATCGAGGATGGCGACCGAGAGCATGCCGCCGAAGGTGGTGTAGGTCAGCACGATGGCGGCGCCGAGGATCATGCCGGCCGGCTGGCTGAGATAGCCGTCGGTCACGACATTGAAGACGAGGCCGAGCGCCTTGATCTGGGCCGAGACCCAGCCGAGGTAGGAGGCGACGATGCAGAGCGTGGTCAGCACCTCGACCGTGCGGTTGTAGCGCAGGCGGAAATAGTCGCCGAGGGTCAGGATGTTGAGCTTGTAGAGTTTGCGCGAGAAGAAGACGCCGGCAATGATCAGGCACATCGAGGAGCCGAAGGGGTCGGCGACGACGCCGGAGAGGCCATCCTTGACGAAGGTGGCGGAGACGCCGAACACCGCTTCGGCGCCGAACCAGGTGGCGAATACGGTCGCGGTGACGACCGGCAGCGGCAGATGGCGGCCGGCGACGGCGAAGTCCTTGGCACTATGGACGCGGGTTGCCGCAAAGAGGCCGATGCCGATGGAAACGAGCAGGTAGAGAACGACGAACCAGATCAGCATGAGCGTACGGTCAACGAGGCCAAGAGGTTGAAAACGCGGAAATTATAAGGTGATTGCGCCCAGCCCGGATCAGAACGGCGGCGGGCAGTGGAAACGTAGTGCCTCACCGGTCAACGGGTGGGAAAAGGCCAAATCCATGGCGTGCAGCAACAGGCGATCCGCCTTGCCCTCGGCGGCGCCGGCGTAAAGGTCGTCGCCGAGAATCGGATGGCCGAGTTCGGCCATGTGTACGCGCAACTGGTGCGAGCGGCCGGTAAAGGGTTCGAGTTCGACGCGCGTTAGGTTGTTGACCGGGTCAAGTTCGAGGCGGCGGAAGCGGGTCAGCGAAGGTTTGCCGATATCGAAATCGACCTTCTGGCGCGGCCGGTTCGGCCAGTCGCAGATGAGCGGCAGTTCGACCTCGCCCTGCTCTGCCTTGAGCAGGCCGTCGACGACGGCGACATAGCGCTTGTCCACCAGGCGGTCGCGGAACAGCTTCGAGAGCAGCCGGTGCATTTCTTCGCCGCGCGCCAGCACGAGCAGGCCGGAAGTCGACATGTCCAGGCGGTGCACGATCAGCGCATCGGCAAATTGCGCCTGGATGCGGCTGGCCAGGCAATCCGCCTTGTCCTCGCCGCGGCCTGGCACTGAGAGCAGGCCGGCCGGCTTGTCGACGATGAGCAGCGTGTCATCGACGAAAAGCGGGGTCAGACCGGTGTCTACCGGTGGGTAATAGGCGCTCATGGCTGGCGGGGCGGGACGTCGCTGCAGCGACTGTCGGCGAACGGCCCGCTGTCCCGCAGCCAGCCTTTTGCCGGCGCCGTCTGGGCGCAGATGCGCTGGCCGTCGATGCGGCTGGCCCACCAGTACCAGGCGGCGGGTTTGCCGACGGCGGTGAATGTCATGGCCAGCATGAGCAGTGCGATAAGTCGTTTGAATTGCATCGGGCGAATAATTTGCTTGCCAATAGCTTACTGTAAATGTACTGTATTTATACCCAGTATCCGATGGGCGCCAAATCAGCCAGCGAGAATATACCGCGTGTTCTGTCGCTTTCTCCGGGTAATGCAGCAAAAGGATATTTGTTTGTCTTGAACTGACCTTTCTGCTGATGCAGCAATTTCTATTCCATCTTCGGCCCCTGTGCCATAATCCGCTCAAATTTTCGAGGTACCCCCATGGACGACAACAAGGCAAAGGCGCTCAGCGCAGCGCTGCAACAGATTGAAAAGCAGTTCGGCAAAGGCTCCATCATGAAGATGGGCGATGCCGAGATCGACGAAGGCATCCAGGTGGTTTCTACCGGTTCGCTCGGCTTGGATATCGCGTTGGGCGTCGGCGGTCTGCCGCGCGGCCGCGTTGTCGAAATCTACGGTCCGGAATCCTCGGGCAAGACCACGCTCTGTCTGCAGGTCATTGCCGAAATGCAGAAGCTGGGCGGCGTTGCCGCCTTCATCGATGCCGAACACGCGCTCGATCCGCAATATGCCCAGAAGCTCGGCGTCAATGTCGGTGACCTGCTGATCTCGCAGCCGGATACCGGCGAACAGGCCCTCGAAATTTCCGACATGCTGGTCCGTTCCGGCTCGGTCGACATCATCGTCATCGACTCGGTCGCGGCGCTGACGCCGCGTGCCGAAATCGAAGGCGAAATGGGCGACCAGATGGTCGGCCTGCACGCCCGCCTGATGAGCCAGGCACTGCGCAAGCTGACCGCCAACATCAAGAAGACCAACACCTTGGTCATCTTCATCAACCAGATCCGCATGAAGATCGGCGTCATGTTCGGTTCGCCGGAAACGACGACCGGCGGCAATGCGCTCAAGTTCTACGCTTCCGTGCGCCTCGACATCCGCCGCATCGGCTCGATCAAGAAGGGCGACGAGGTCATCGGCAGCGAAACCAAGGTCAAGGTCGTCAAGAACAAGGTGTCGCCGCCCTTCCGCGAAGCCATTTTCGACATCCTGTACGGCGAAGGCATTTCCCGCCACGGCGAAATCGTCGAACTCGGGGTTGCCCACAAGCTGGTCGAGAAATCCGGCGCCTGGTATTCCTACAAGGGCGAAAAGATCGGTCAGGGCAAG
The DNA here is from genome assembly GCF_020510525.1 of Quatrionicoccus australiensis. NCBI lineage: Bacteria > Pseudomonadati > Pseudomonadota > Betaproteobacteria > Rhodocyclales > Azonexaceae > Quatrionicoccus > Quatrionicoccus australiensis. The sequence goes on along the minus strand of NZ_CP075188.1, from coordinate 4,121,046 downwards.
GACAATTCCCGCGAATTCCTCAAGGCCAACCCGGAAATCGCTGCCGAGATCGAGGCGGGCATCCGCGAAGCGGCCAGCACCAATGTCATCAAGCCGGTCAAGGCAGCCAAGGTTGATGGCTGATCCCTCTGCTGCGCTGCGGGTTGCCGCGCTTCGACTCCTCACCCGGCGCGATCACAGCCGGGCGGAGTTGAAGGCCAAGCTCGCCGCGCAGGCGGAGTCGGAAGAACAGCTCGAAGCCGTGCTCGAACGCCTGCAGGCCGAGCGCCTGCTGTCCGATTCGCGTTACGCCAGTCAGCGCGTCGTCGCCCGTGCCGGGCGCTACGGCAATGCGCGGCTGAAGCAGGAACTGCGGCAATGCGGCATCGGTGATGACGACATTGCCGATGCCTTGCCCGAGGCCGGCGATGAAGCCGAGCGTTGCAAGGCGGTATGGGCGAGAAAATTCCGCGAGTTGCCGCAATCGGCAGCCGAGCGGGCCAAACAGATGCGTTTTTTGCAATATCGCGGTTTTTCCGGCGACGCGATTCGCCGTGTCATGCGCGGAGCCGATGAATGAGCGATGTCAAAGTGTCCACCCTGAGTGCCCACAACCTCAAGAAGCGCTACAAGTCGCGGACGGTGGTCGAGGATGTTTCCTTTGATGTCAAAAGCGGCGAGGTCGTCGGCCTGCTCGGCCCGAACGGGGCCGGCAAGACCACCTGTTTCTACATGATTGTCGGCTTGGTCGCGGCTGATGGCGGCGAGGTCTATATCGACGATGTCCGCCTCACCCACCTGCCGATGCACAGCCGGGCCCGCCTCGGCCTGTCCTACCTGCCGCAGGAAGCCTCGGTCTTCCGCAAGCTCAATGTCGAAGAGAACATCCGTGCCGTGCTCGAGCTGCTCAAGCTGCCGGCGCAGGAACTCGACGACCGCCTCGAAGGCCTGCTCAGCGAACTGCACATCGGGCATGTCCGGCACGTCAATGCGGCCGCCCTCTCCGGTGGTGAGCGCCGCCGCGTCGAAATCGCCCGCGCCCTGGCCACCAACCCGCGCTTCATCCTGCTCGACGAGCCGTTTGCCGGTGTCGATCCGATTGCTGTACTGGAGATCCAGAAGATCATCCGCTTCCTCAAGGAGCGCGGCATCGGTGTCCTGATTACCGACCATAATGTGCGCGAAACGCTCGGTATCTGCGATCACGCCTATATTATTAACGCCGGACGCGTTCTCGCGTCTGGACGGCCGGACGAAATCGTTGATAATGAAAGCGTCCGCAAGGTTTATCTCGGCGAGCATTTCAAGCTCTGACCGTTAGGCTGCACCCCAACCCGAACCGATGAAGCCAGCTCTCCAACTAAAACTATCCCAGCATCTGGCACTGACGCCTCAGTTGCAGCAGTCGATCAAGCTATTGCAGTTGTCGACGGTCGAGATGCAGCAGGAAATCGAGCGTTACCTGCTGGAAAATCCGATGCTGGAGCGCGAGGACGAGGCCGGTACGGAATCCTTTGGGGCGGCGCAGCAATTCGATTCACCGGCCAACGAAACGACGCGCAGCGAACCGACTGAAGAGCGCGAACGTGATCCGCGCGAGGAACGCGAGCAGGAAGTGCCGAGCGCACCTTCCGAAGTCGATGATGATCGCTGGGCTTCCGATGCCGGGACCTTTACCGGTGCCGGGCGTGATGAAGACGACGACAGCGATTCACGCGACATCCATTCGGCCGCCACCAGCCTGCGCGAACATCTCGGCTGGCAGCTGGGCATGACCCAGCTCAGCGAACGCGATCGCAGCCTGGTCCGTTTCCTGATCGAAGCGCTGGACGATGACGGCTATCTCTCGGCCACGCTTGAGGAGCTGTGGGAAACCCTGCCGCCGGAATACGAGATCGAGCTCGAAGAGCTGGAAATCGCCCTGCACCACATCCAGCATTTCGATCCGACCGGGATCGGCGCGCGCAGCCCCAGCGAATGCCTGGCGCTGCAATTGAAAGCGATGCCGGCCGACGAAGTACAGGCGCTTGCCCTGGCGATCGTCGAGAAGCATCTGGAACTGCTCGCGGCGCGCGATTTTGCCAAAATTCGCCGGTTGACCGCCTGTGACGACGATGAACTGAAGGCGGCACAATCCCTGATCGTCAGCCTCAATCCGCGGCCGGGGGCGCGTTTCTCGCAGACCGAGGCGCGCTACATCACGCCGGACGTAATGGTCAGGAAGCTCAAGGGCAAATGGACCGCCTACATCAATCCGGATGCCTACCCGCGCCTGCGCATCAACCGTCTGTATGCCGAGATTCTGTCGAGACAGCGGCGCGGCAATGGCAACCTGACCGGCCAGTTGCAGGAAGCACGCTGGCTGATCAAGAACGTGCAGCAGCGTTTCGAGACCATCCACCGCGTGACGCAGGCCATTGTCGATCGTCAGCGCCAGTTTTTCGAACATGGTGAAGTCGCCATGCGGCCGTTGGTCCTGCGCGAAATCGCCGATATTCTCGGTTTGCACGAGTCGACCGTCTCGCGCGTCACCAGCCAGAAATACATGGCGACGCCGCGCGGCATCTTTGAATTGAAATACTTTTTCGGCAGTCATGTGTCCACCGATACCGGTGGTGCCTGTTCTGCCACCGCCATTCGCGCCCTGATCAAGCAATTGATCAGTGCCGAGGATGGCAAGAAGCCCTTGTCGGATAGTCAATTATCCGAAATACTAGGCCAGCAGGGAATTGTTGTAGCCCGACGCACGGTAGCCAAATATCGCGAGTCACTCAACATCCCGCCGGTCAATTTACGCAAGACCCTGTAGAGAGAGGAGAAAAAATGAATCTGCAGATCGCTGGTCACCACATCGAAGTAACCCCGGCATTGCGCGAATACGTCGAGAACAAGCTCGATCCCGTCGTTCGCCATTTTGACAAAGTCACCGGTGTTAACGTGGTTCTGTCCGTAGAGAAGCTCAAGCAGAAGGCTGAAGTGACGTTGCATGTGCCGGGCAAGGACATTCACGTTGAAGAGAACGGCGATGACCTCTACGCCGCCATCGATGCGCTGTTTGACAAGCTGGACCGTCAGGTTCAGAAGTACAAGCAAAAGGTCCAGGATCACCATCGCGGTGACAAGCCTGTACACCACATGGCTGACTAATAGCCGACCGGCCGCGGCACTTGTGCTGCGGCCCTGGTTTTCAAATCCCCTATGAACAACCCCCTAACGAATATTCTGCCGGCTTCGCAGGTTCTTCTCGACCTTGATGCCAGCAGCAAAAAACGGGTGTTCGAACAGGCCGGCATGCTTTTCGAGAGTCATCTCGGACTCGCTCGCTCGGTTATTTTCGACAGTCTGTTCGCCCGTGAAAAACTCGGCTCGACCGGCCTCGGTCAGGGCATTGCCATTCCGCATGGCCGTATCAAGGGTCTCAAACAGGCTTCCGGCGCTTTCATGCGCCTGACGACTCCGGTGCCCTTCGATTCCCCGGATGGCCGGCCCGTCAATCTGCTCTTCGTCCTGCTGGTTCCCGAACAGGCAACCGAGCAGCATTTGCAGATTCTTTCCGAACTCGCCCAGCGTTTTTCCGATCGCACCTTCCGTGAAGCCCTGCTGGCGGCACCGGATGCGGCCGCGATCGTGACCCTTTTCCAGTCCTGACGTTCAGCCGTGCGCCACATCAGCCTGGTCCAGCTCTATGAGGACAACCGCGACAAGCTGTTGCTCAACTGGGTAGCCGGCCAGCAAAGCGATTGCATGATCGAGCTGAAGGCGGCAAACAACTATGGTGCCGATGTTGTCGGCCATATCAATGTCATCCACCCGGAGCGCCTGCAGGTCATGGGCCAGGCCGAGTATGACTGGGCCATGCGCATCGGCGAGCGCCGTTTCGGCCAGATGTTCCAGGATTTGCTGGAGGCGCAGTCGCCGGCCGTCATCGTTGCCGATGGTCTGACGCCGCCGCCGATGCTGGCGGAAGCTTGCCGTCAGTACAATACCCCCTTGATCCTGTCACCCAAGCCGTGCTCGGCGGTCATCGACTTGCTGCGCATCTACCTCTCGGCTCGACTGGCGGATACCGTCAATCTGCACGGTGTCTTCATGGATGTGCTGGGCATGGGCGTCCTGATTACCGGTGATTCCGGAGTCGGCAAATCCGAGCTGGCCCTTGAGCTGATTTCCCGCGGCCACGGTCTGGTTGCTGACGATGTGGTCGAAATGGCGCGTATCGCACCGACCACCATCGAAGGGCGCTGTCCGGGCATGCTGCGTGACTTTCTCGAGGTGCGCGGCCTTGGCTTGCTCAATATCCGGACCATTTTCGGCGAAACCGCATCGCGCCGGAAAATGAAGCTGAAACTGATTGTCCATCTGCAAAAGGCACTGGCTGGCAGCGATGCGCCGCGCTTGCCGCTCGATGCCCAGACCCAGGAAGTGCTTGGTGTTGCGGTACGCAAGGTGCTGATCCCGGTCGCGGCCGGACGCAATCTGGCGGTCCTCCTTGAAGCTGCTGTGCGCAATACCATCCTGCAATTGCGCGGTATCGACAGCATGCAGGATTTCATGGATCGTCAGCAGCGCATCATGCTTGACGATGACGCCTGAATCGCCGATAGTCTGCGAGCCTTTTCCCTACTGATTCAGGAGTCGTTAATGAAAAAATTGCTTAGCCTGCTTGCTCTCGTGATGGCCGCTTCTTCTGTTTACGCTGCAGATGATTGCGCTGCCCGCGCCGCGGAAAAGAAACTGGCTGGTGCTGCCAAGAACAGCTTTATGAAGAAGTGCCAAGCCGACGCCAAGGGGCCGGAAGTTACCGCCTGCGAATCGACTGCCAAGGAAAAGAAACTGGCCGGTGCCGCGCGTAACAGTTTTGTGAAGAAATGTGTGGCTGACGCCCAGGCTGGCGCCAAATAATAGCCGTTCCAGGCTGCCAGAGCAGGCCATCGAAAGATGGCCTGTTTTCGTTTACAGGTGTTCGAAAGTTGCCTGGTCCGCCTTGGGGTCCTTGATCGAGGCGCCAAAGCAGATAATGCCGCTGCCCTGCATCAGGATCTCGTGCTGGCGAACCAGCACTTCCTGCTGGCCGGCAAAATTGACAAAGGTACCGTTGGTACTGGTATCGACCAGATAGTAACCATTGTTGCGTTTTTCGATGCGGGCGTGCGCCCGCGAGGCCTTGCGATCCGAGATGTACAGCTTGCTGCCGGGATCGCGCCCCAAGGTAAGAACCCGCACCTTGTCATCGAGCAGATGGGCTTGGCCATGATAGCGGACGCAGAGACGGTCGACCGGCATGACGCTGAGCGAACTGAACTGGCCGGGCACCACGTTTGCGGACCAATCGATCTGAAAAATGTCGAGTTGCTCGCCATTCTCCTGAATGGTGCCCAGACTCGGCATCGGGCGGGTGTTGAGTGCACCGATCGGGCCGAGTTCGGTAATCAGTGCGGTACTGCCAAGGATCTGGTCACGTCGCGCCAGGCCGACCACGCGAGCCGCGGTGGTGATTACCTCGCCACTCAATTCGCCATCAGTTTCATTGACCAGCCCGGCGTGCAGACCGATGCGGATAGTCAGCTTCAGGCCGGAAACCGGTGGCAGATCGGCAATGCGCTGTTGCATGTCGATCGAGGCCTGGCAGGCATCCTCTGCCGATTCGAAGGCAGCCAGTACTTCATCGCCGACCACCTGGACGATGCGGCCGCGGCAGCTTTCGATCGAGCGGTTCATACGCTTGAGGCAACGTTCCACGGCGTGCATGGCTTCCGTGTCACCCAGACGTTCAAACAGGCGAGCGCTGCCCGATACGTCGGCAAACATGACAATCAATTTGCGTTGCTGAATGCTCATGGACTGCTCGCTGCCGCAAGATGTTGAAAACGCGATTATAAACGGATTGTTGCAATCCCGGCGCTATGCGCCAATCTGGATAGGAATGCTGCCGCTGATCGGCATTTCCGGGCTGTCGAAGACGATATCACCCTCCTCCACTGCCGTGTCCAGGGTCAGCCCCCGGAAGTCGAACAGATTGTTGTCGGCGAGATGCGAGGGCACAACGTTCTGCAGTGCTGTCATCACCGATTCGGTACGGCCCGGGAAGCGCTTGTCCCAGTCCTGCATCATCTCGCGGATTTTCTGGCGCTGCAGGTTTTCCTGCGAACCGCACAGATTGCACGGGATGATAGGAAACTCCATGCCGCGCGCGAACTTGGCAATGTCGTTCTCGGAACAATAGGCGAGCGGCCGGATGACGACGTGGGCGTGGTCGTCGGTTACCAGCTTGGGCGGCATTGCCTTCATCTTGCCGCCAAAGAGCAGGTTGAGGAACAGCGTGTGCACCATGTCGTCGCGGTGGTGACCGAGGGCGATCTTGTTGGCGCCGAGCTCCTTGGCGGTCTTGTAGATGATGCCGCGGCGCAGGCGCGAGCACAGCGAGCAGGTCGTCTTGCCTTCCGGGATCTTGTCCTTGACGATCGAGTAGGTGTCAGCCTCGACGATGCGGTGCTCGATGCCGAGCGATTCGAAATAGCGCGGCAGGATGTCGGCGGGAAAGCCTGGCTGTTTCTGATCGAGATTCATCGCGATCAGCCGGAATTTGATGGGAGCGCGCTGCTGCATGGCCATCAGCATGGCGAGCAGGGTATAGGAATCCTTGCCGCCGGAGACGCAGACCAGGATGGTGTCGCCGTCCTCGATCATGTTGTAGTCGCCGATAGCCTTGCCGGTCCGGCTTTCCAGGTATTTGCGCAGTTTGAGCAGGGTGTTCGATTGGGTCATGATGATCTTTGGCAGGCGGATGCTGCTGAATTTGCAGCGAAAGGCGGAGTTTACCCCGAGAAGGGCGGCAATTTCCTGTTGTGGTGGTTTGGCGCGCTATCCGGTGGTCAGTCGGTCGACGAAAATAAAGTGCCGGAATTCGGAAGCGGCCCGCTTTGCCGGATAAAATCCGCGTTTTTCGGAGTAGCCATGGACCTGCCTCTCCCGTCTTCCGACGCACAAGCACACAGCGAAAAACTGACCCGCGCGATCCAGCAGCAGATCGCTGCTGCCGGCGGCTGGCTGTCCTTCGCCGGCTTCATGGAAGCACTGCTTTATGCGCCGGGCCTTGGCTATTACACGGCAGGTGCGCACAAATTCGGCGCGGCCGGGGATTTCATCACGGCGCCCGGCATGACCGGCTTGTTCGGGCAGGCCCTGGCCCGCCAGGTTGCCCAGATCATGGCGCAATCGGCGCCTGTCGTTCTTGAGGTCGGGGCCGGCACCGGTCGCCTGGCTGCCGATCTGCTGCTTGAACTGGAGTGTCTGGAAGCCTTGCCGGCCAGTTATTGCATTCTCGACCTGTCGGCGGACCTGCGTCAGCGCCAGCAGGCGACCCTGGCGGCCGAGGCGCCACATCTGCTGGAACGTGTGCGCTGGCTCGATGCCCTGCCGGAAGATTTTTCCGGGGTGGTGGTTGCCAATGAGTTGCTTGATGCCATGCCGGCCGATCTCGTGGCCTGGCGCGAAAACGGCATTTTTGCGCGTGGCGTGGCTCTGGCGGCCAATGGTGAGTTCGTCTGGGAAGAACGACCGGCAACCGGTGAATTGCTTGCCGCCGCCCGCGAGATTGGCGAACAGTGCCAGTTGCCGCCCGGATTCGAGAGTGAAATCAGTCTCGCCTGTCGGGCCTGGGCGGCGGAATGGGGGCATCGCCTGCAACGCGGCGCCCTGCTGCTGATCGACTATGGCTTTCCGCGCCGCGAGTTCTATCACCAGCAACGGGCGCGCGGCACGCTGATGTGTCACTACCGCCATTTTGCGCACCCGGATCCGTTCTACTTGCCGGGGCTGCAGGACGTAACGGTACACGTCGATTTCACGGCCATTATTGCCGCGGCGCATGGCAACGGACTGGAGCTGCTCGGTTACACCAGCCAGGGACAGTTTCTGCTCAATTGCGGCATTCTCGATCGTCTGGCGGCCCTGCCCGCCGCCACGCCGGACTACATTCGCGCCGCGAGTGCGGTGAACAAGTTGCTGATGCCGCATGAGATGGGTGAACTGTTCAAGGTCATCGCGATCGGGCGTGGTCTGGACGAGCATTCGCCGGAACCACTCTGCGGCTTTGTCAGCGGTGACCAGAGCCGGCGTTTGTAGCCGGATTTGCTGAGCAATATTCGCGGTTTTGTATTTTTTGTTGCTTTCCCCGAATAGACAGCTAAACTGAAGACCTGATCCGGATCGTCGGGAAGGAAGAAACATGGATGTCTCCTCCGTAGGAACCCTGAGTAGTGCGCTGTCGCAAGCCCAGACGGGTGATGCTGTCAGCACGCTGGTGCTCAAGAAGGCAATGGATATTCAGGCGCAAAACGCCATGCAATTGCTGCAGGCGGTGCCGCAGATGCCGAACAACCCGCCTAACCTGGGCAACAGCATCGACGTCAAGGCGTGATGTCGTTCAGCCAGTCGCGCAACATGGCCGCAACCAGCGGCCATTCTTTTTCGTGGGTCACGGCGTGACCCATATTGCGGAAAATATGCACCGGTAAGCCATAGGTGTGCGCCGTTGCCTGTACCAGGAAGGCCGGCACCAGCACGTCGAGTTCGGCGCCCAGGATCAGCATCGGCGGGCGATGCATGGCGTGCAGGTTGGGCAGGTTGAACATCGACATGTCCCACAGCGCCCGGTGCGACTCGGGTTGCATGCGATCCAGCCAGGCAGCCAGCATGGTCGGGTCGATTTCGCCGGCAAACAGCGCTTCCTTGAGAATTTCCGTATCCGGGTAATTGCCGCTCATGATGCTGTTGATGTCCATGAACAGCTGCGGCTTCTGGAACATCAGGTGGAACTGGGCGGCGATCAGGCCTTGCGGCGGCACCGAACAGACCAGCGCTGCGCCAGGTACCTGATGGTGTTCGAGATACTTCTGGACGACGAAGCCGCCCATCGAATGACCGACCAGAACCGGCGGCGTGCCCAGCCAATTGACCACGGTATTGACGTCGGCGACGAAGTCGTTGATCGAGTGCCAGTCGATCTGGTCGATCCCGTTGCTGCCGCCATGGCCACGCAGCGACAGCGCGTAGCAGGGATAGCCGGCCTTGGCGAGGAAAGGCATGAAGGTTTCGGTCCACATCCAGCCGCCGGCAAAGGCGCCATGAACGAAGAGTACGGGCGGGCGATTCGTTTTTTTTGCGGGCAGGCAGGAGAAAACTTCCAGCCCTTCAATCATTTGAGTTTTTAGCATGGCAATCTGTGGGGTTGAAGCGTGTTTAAATGCGATTTTCACCCTGCGGTGCAAGGCTCAATGTTGAAGTGGATACTGACGCTGGTCGTCGCGATTTTTTTGCTCGGGATCATCACTCCCCATCTCGCGCGTTTCATCCGGTTCGGTCAGTTGCCCGGCGACTTCAGCTTCCGGTGGCGCGGTCGTCGCTACATGTTTCCACTGGCCACGACGATAATTTTTTCGGCTTTGCTCTGGTTAATTGCGAAAGTCATTTAGCTGCTCTTTGACGGCAGCAATGCGCGCCTGCTGGATTCGTTCCGGAATGCTCGACTTGTCGGCACAGGCGGCGGCAATTTTGCCCGCTTCGACGCGGTTGACCGCTGTGAGGGCGGAAAGCAGGCGGGCGGGACTGTCGTAAGGGCGATCTTCCCAGCCGAGGCGGCCGGTAAAGTCGCAAAGGCAGGTGTCGAGCAGTTGCCGGAAGCGTTCCGGCCGGCGCAGGGCGTCGGTCTTTTCCAGCAATGAAACCATGGTAGCCGGTTTCAGCTCGGCAGCCCGATGAATATTGCCGTGATGTCTGGCCATCAGCAGCGCCAGGTCGCGGCAATCGTTGGGAACCTTGAGGCGGGCACACAGTTGTTCACTGAGATCGACGCTGCGCGCTTCATGCCCGATGTGGCGGGGCAGGATGTCGGCCGGCGTGGTCGCCTTGCCGAGATCGTGGGTCAGACCGGCAAAGCGGACCGGTAACGGAAAACGGTGGCGGGCAGCCTGTTCCAGCACCATCATGGTGTGGATGCCGGTATCGATTTCCGGGTGGTAATCGGCGCGCTGCGGCACCCCGAACAATGCATCAAGCTCCGGCAACAGCCTGGCCAGTGCGCCGCAGTCGCGCAGAACCATGAACATGCGCGCCGGATGGTCTTCCATCAGGCCCTTGGCGAGTTCCTGCCAGACGCGTTCGGCAACCAGGTGATCGACTTCGCCGCTGCTTACCATGCTGCGCATCAGGCTCAGGGTTTCCGGGGCGACCGAAAACTCGTGAAAACGTGCGGCAAAGCGGGCAATGCGCAGGATGCGGACCGGGTCTTCGGCAAAAGCCGGGCCGACGTGGCGGAGGATTTTGCCCTGCAGATCCCGTTGACCGCCAAACGGATCAACCAGCGTGCCGTCGTCGCCCTTCGCCATCGCATTGATGGTCAGGTCGCGGCGGGCGAGGTCTTGTTCCAGCGTGACATCCGGCGCCGCGTGAAAGCTGAAGCCATGGTAGCCGTGCCCGCTTTTCCTTTCGGTACGGGCCAGCGCATATTCGTCCTGGGTCTGCGGATGCAGAAACACCGGGAAGTCCTTGCCGACCGGCCGAAAGCCGCGCGCCAGCATGATTTCCGGTGAAGCGCCGACCACGACATAGTCGCGGTCGGCATTGGTCCGGCCGAGCAATTCGTCGCGGACAGCGCCGCCGACGATGTAGATCTGCACGGGCGAAGCGGGCTGGATTTAACGCCCGGCGCGGAAGCGGAAGCTGTCGAGCTTGCCCTTCGGCGTGTTCTGCGCGATGTAGGTCGGTGCAATGGCTTCGAGTGCCGTCGGCTTCCAGTCGGCCGGCGGATTGCAACTGCTGTCGCAAACGCTGTCGACCTGCATCGAGCGCAGGTTGTCCGGCGAAAGCAGCGGCTGCGGGGCCAGCCACATCAGGCCGGCCTGCAGGTAGGCCCAGCTCTCGGACAAGGCGATGATTCTTGCCGTGCTGCGGGTCAGTTCGGCGGTGTAGTCGACCAGTTCGCGCAGGGTATAAACCTTGGGGCCGACCAGATCGTAGGCCTGACCAAAGGTGGCTTCGTTGCCCAGACTGTCGACGAAGGCATCGGCCACATCGGCAGCCCAGACCGGCTGGAAGCGGGCATGTCCGAAACCGAGCGGGAAGATCGGCGCCTTTTTCAGGACGCTGGCAAAGGTGGACAGGAAAGAGTCGCCCAGGCCGAAAATCACCGACGGCCGGAACACGGTGACGTCCAGATCATTCTTTGCGCCGAGCACGACGGCTTCGCCGTCGCCCTTCGAGGCGAGATATTCCGACGGAGCCTTCGGATCGGCCTTGAGTGCGCTCATATGTACCAGACGACGCACGCCGCTTGCCTTGCAGGCGGCAATGATCTTCTTCGGCAGTTCGACGTGCGCATTACCGAAATCCTTGCTGTACGGGAACTGGACATCGCGGCTATGCAGGATGCCGACCAGGTTGATCACCGCATCCTTGCCCTGCATCAGGGATGCCAGGGTTTTTTCGCAGTGGATATTGACTTCCGGCATGTCGATATTGGGCTGAATGATCAGCGCCTTGGTCCGTTCGCGACGGCGGGTCGGAATGGTGACTTCGATGCCGCGTTGCGAGAGGCGATTGGCAATGTAGGTGCCGAGAAAACCGCTACCCCCCAGCAGCAAGACCTTTTTGATGTCCATGTGGAACCCCGGAAACAGAATGCGAAAAACTTGAATTTTAAGGCAATTTGGCCGTGGCAGACGCTTGGGCCACGGCTTTTTTCAAAGAGCGGCCGGCGAATGCAGTGCCTGTTCGGCAGCCTTGTCGAACAGCGAATCATGCATGCAGTTGTGGGCCGTGCCTGCCTTGAGCTTTTGCTCAAGCACATCAGGGTGCATGGCCAGGGCAAAATCCCAGTCCGGATTGGCGATCAGCAGCAGGCCGCTGTCCGGGCTGATCTGGCAGAGCAGACCGCAGAGCGGTTGTTCGTCGATCTCCGTCAGGCGCAGCCAGGTACCGACCGGTGGGGGCAATGCCGTGCTGTGGCCGGGCAGCGTTGCATCGGTGCCCAGATCGTATATTTTCAGCAACAGCTTGTCGGTGCTCAATTCGCTGATCGCCAGGCTCTTCGCCGCGGCGATGGCGTAGGTAGTCGGGCTGGCAGCCTCGGGCGCCGTGGCGCCACGCATGGCGGTTGTCTGCAGTGCGAAACAGGCATCAAGGAAGCTGCTCTGGCTGGCTTCATCCAGACCGATACGGGCCATGCCGGCATTCAGGCGCCGGACGACCGCGGGCAGCATCTTGGCAAGGTGTTTGCGGTCGTCGATCTCGGTCTTGGGCTCGATGCTCCACAGCAGATCCTTGACCAGGGCGGTGTTGTCCTGCCACAGCGTGCTTTGCTCGCCATTTTCCATCCAGCTGACCAGCAGCACTTTTTGCCAGTGCGTACGCAAAAATGTCGCGATCACGGCCGGCACGTTCGGCGAGAGTTGCTGCTCGATGACGTCGCGGCAACGTTGCTGGGCATGCTTGCGCCGGTCGACCTGGTGCAGCAGGGGGAAATACGCGGCGGCCGAACGGCTGACCTGACTGTCGCGCTCGGTAATCAGCGTGTTCAGCTCGCCAATCGCCTTTTCGAAAACCTTGATGTCACTGGCGGACTTGTTGCGTATTCCCGCCGCGATATTGTCGATGCTCGCACAGAGCGGGTTTCCCGAGGGGGTGTCGGAGGGCAGGCCAAGGGCGGCACGGGCGATCCGGTCAACCAGCAGATGGCCGGGATGCGCTTTGGCCGTGAAAAACCGGCTGTCAAGCAGCGCCAGTTTGAGGAGCGGAATCTGCAGGCTGAACAGGATGGTCTTGATCGCCTCCGGTAGTTCCGGCATCTCGAGAATGGCCCGGAAAATCAGCGCAATGCTGTCGATGCTGGCGGCAGCGGTCGTGCCGCCCGGAATGCCCAGCTCACTTGAGCTGAGCGAAGCCGGCTGGGCCGATGCACTGTCGGCCGTGTCAAACAGGCCGGGAATGAGCATTTCCAGCGACGGGCTGGTCGCGGTTGATGAATGTACCGGTGGCAGGGTCAGTTTTCCCGAACGGGCCAGGTCATCGAGGCGGGCAAATAATGCTTCAAATGCCGCCGGTGCGAGTTTCTCCGGTGTCGCCGTGGCCGGGCCGAGCAGGCGGCTTTGCAGGTTGGTGGCCGGAGTCGGGGCGCTGCCGGCCAGGCTGCCTGGCGTCGGGGTAGTGGCTTCCGGGCTGGTCACAATGGCGGGCTGCGCCGGCGCGACGTGGCGTTCAGCGAGAAAATCGTTGAGCGCGGCATACAGACCGGTCAACGACCGGGTAAAGCCATTTTCCAGCCGGTCGACACGGGCCAGGGTCTTTTCCTGATCTTCGCCCATGCGCGCACACAGTTCGACAATGCCCTGGGAAATGCCGCGTGGTCCGACCGGGTTGTCGGCCGTACTCAGATCCGGCCGATTGAGCAGGGTCATGAAGCGCAGATAGACCCGCCACAGGTCGCCGCCCGTACTTTCCATCAGATGGGCGGAAAAATCGCCCAGGCGGATTTCCAGTTCGAGATCACTTTCATCCACCAGGGTGATGCGTGACGAGGTCAGACCTTTGGCGACCTCGAAACCGTTGCGCCGGCGCGTTGCCGTCATCTCGTCGTAATAGGTGCCGACCGCCTGCAGAAAGGCCTTGACGGCGTTGGGCGGCAGGTTGTCGACCTCGAGCAGCGCTTGTTCGAGCAGCGTCAGATACAGCGCACGACAGTCGCGCAGGACATGAAAGGCATCACCCGATGCCTGGGGCGTGGCAATTGTCGTGGTCAGGTCACCCATGGGGCGGTCGCATGCTGGACGAAATAAAGGTGCACTTTAGGGCAAATCGGCATTTTTGGGGGTGTCGTTGCTGCGCGGACCGACGATGCCCAGCCTGGCCTTCAGTGAGTCCGGCTTGCCGTTGAACAATATCGAGTAATAGACGGCATTGCTCATGACCTTCTTGACGTAGTCACGGGTTTCGCTGAAGGGAATCGACTCGGCGTAAATCGCACCTTCCAGCGCCTGATCGGCACGCCATTTCTTGGCCCGGCCGGGACCGGCGTTATAGGCGGCCGAGGCGAGCACCGGATGGTTGTCGAGATTTTCCATGACCAGGCGCATGTAGCTGGTACCGAGCAGGACGTTGGTCTGGGCATCGTGCACCTGGCTCTGGCTGAAGTCGCGCAGGCCGATCTTCTTGGCGACCCATTTGGCGGTGGCCGGCATCAGCTGCATCAGGCCGGATGCACCGACGCTCGACTTGGCACTGGTGATGAAGCGGCTTTCCTGGCGCATCAGGCCATAGACCCAGGCGTCGTCGAGCGACTGGTTCTGGGCGGCCGGGCGGACCTGCTCGCCGTAGGGGGCGAGAAAGCGCAGCGTGTAATCGTGTTCGTTTTTGGTCCGGTCGGCGGTGTTGATGGCGCGGTCCCAGATCTGGTTGCGCCGGGCGAGGTCGGCGGCGGCGAGCAGTTCGCGGTCTTCCATGCCGCGCAGTGACCAGTTCCATTCGCGGACGGCCTCGGTGCGCATGTCGAGCCGGAAAAAAGCCATGGCGCGACGGATTGCCGGGTTGTCGCGGGCAGCCTTCTGTTCTTCTGCCGTCGGTGCCTTGGCCTTGGGCGGCGGCGTGATGGCGCGGCCGAGTTCCTCGTCGGCCAGATTGCCGTAGAAACTGGCCTGGCCGGCGATTTTCTCGAACAGGGCATTGGCATCGGTGGTGCGGCCGCCCGCCTTTTGGGCGCGGCCCAGCCAGTAGATCCATTCGGGCTGGGCCGCGAGCGCGGCCGGCATGGCGAGTATGGTGTTGTGGACGATGCCCCATTCCCTGGCGCGCAAGGCGGCGCGCACCTTCCACTGGTAGGCGTCGTCGGACAGGGCGATCTTGCCGGCATTCTCGTACCATGCGACCGCTTCCGGCATGTGCTTCTTGGCCGCTTGCAAGCCGATCTGGCCCCAGGCCCACTGCTTTTCACCATCCTGCAGGCGGCTCTTCAGCTTGTCGAGTTCGTCGGCGGCGACGTGCGGATCGTTGGTGGCGATACGCTGAATGGCAAAAATGGCCAGTTCGCGTCCGCCCCGGCTGGCATACCAGTTGCCCGGCTGGCGGACGAGATAGCCCATCGGATTGGCAATGGCGGCATCCAGCGCCTTGCTGTCGGGCAACTGGCTGTCCGGCAGGTAGTTCAGGGTGGTCTTGGTCCAGACTGGCCGGTTTGCTTCCAGCTGGCGGCGGGCGCGCGCCCAGACATCGTCGCTGTTCATGCGCTGGCTCGAGACCAGCGCATCGAGCACTGGCCGGCAGGGCTCGGGGGGTTCGATCTGGGTCAGCCAGAGTTTTTCTACTTCGTCGAAGACGCTCCGGTCGTTGCGGGCGAGGCGGGCCTGCTGGCTGTAGCAGGTGACATCCGGCTCGGGGGCGATCAGCCGGGGGTATTCGCTATCCACGTCGTTCCAGTTGGCGCGTTTGCCCAGCCAGCGGATCCAGTCGGCGCGCAGTTTTTCGGCGACATAAGTCTTGTCGTTGCGCTCAAGGAAGGCGCGCATGCCGACGGCGTCGCCCTGGTCCATCCACATGCGCAGCCGGTAGTTTTCGACGTAGGCGGCCAGTTCATGGTTGCCGAGCTGGCTGCCGGCCCGCTCCAGCTTGTTGCGGTCGCCGCTGCGGAAGGCGTCACGGGCGGCGAGAAAGGCAAAGTCGTTGCTTTCCTGTGCTACAAGCGGGAGTGAAACCGCTAGACTTAATACGAGTACGTGAAACTTCATGCTGGATTTGACATTTGACTAATGAATGAGCTGATTGAGGATAACACGGCCTGGCGACGGGCAATGCGGCGCGAGATGGTGGCACGTCGGGCGGCGCTCGGTGAAGTGCAGCATGCAGCGCTGTCGGCGGCCATCGTGGCGCATCTGCTGGACTGCCTGCCATGTCCGCGCGTGCTCGCCTTCTGCTGGCCGATCAAGCATGAGCCGGATGTGCGGGCGCTGGTCGATGCCTGGGGGGCACAGGGTGCCCTGGCGGCATTGCCGGTGGTGGTCGCCGCAGATGCGCCGCTCGCCTTTCGTCACTGGCAGCCGGGCGCCGAGCTGGTCGCCGACCGTTACGGCATTCCGACGCCGGTTGCCGGAGAGTTTCTGGTGCCAGACCTGATCCTGTTGCCCCTGAACGGTTTCGATGCAGCCGGCTATCGCCTGGGTTACGGCGGTGGTTATTTCGATCGCACCCTGGCGGCGCTGGAGCCACGCCCGCTCGCGGTCGGTGTCGGTTTCGAGATCAATCGCCTGGACAGCATCCGGCCGGAAAGCCACGATCAGCAGCTGGACTGGATCGTTACCGAGGCGGGCGCCTTCAGGCCTGCCGCCTGAGGCCGTAGATACCGAGCGCAAAGAGCAGGCCGATCAGGGCCGCCAGAATGGCCTGGCGCAGATCGTAAAGGCCGGTACGCAGGGCCAGTTCGAGCGTGTAGCCGGAGTGCAGGGCGAGCAGCCCGGCGGCAAGGGTCAGCGCCAGCCAGGAACGGCGCGAGTTGCTGCCCTGCCCTTTGCGCCAAAACGATTCGGCGGCGATCCAGGCAGCGCTGGTCTGGGCGATGGCGGCGAGAAGCAGGGCGAGAACGGCGAGCAGGTAGGGATTCATGTGTGTTGGCAGGCTTTGCTGAAACGGCAGAGCGCTGCATCCAGCGTCGCCCGGGTACAGCCGAAATTGAGGCGCAGCCAGCCCGGCGCGCCGAAGTCGGCACCGTCCGAGAGGCCGAGGCCGTGTGCTTCGAAATGGGCGGCCGGCTTGGCCAGCCTGAGTTCGCGGACATCGATCCAGGCCAGGTAGGTCGCTTCGACATGGCTCATTTTTGCCCCGGGCAGTGCGTTGACCGCTGCCTCCACGTGGTCGCGGTTGCCAGCCAGGTAAGCGATCAGTTCGCGGTGCCAGTCGCTGCAGTCGCGATAAGCAGCCTCGCAGGCGGCGAGGCCGAGCACATTTACGTGCGGCACGATGCCGTTCATGGCGCGTTCGAAGCGCCGGCGCAGGCCGGCGTCGGGAATCACCGCGAAGGCGCAGCCGAGGCCGGGGATGTTGAAGGTCTTCGACGGCGCCATCAGCGTGATGCTGCGCTGCGCCGCATCCGGCGACAGGCTGGCGAACGGGATGTGGCGCTTGTCGGCGTCGAGGATCAGGCCACAGTGGATCTCGTCGGAGCAGACGATCAGGTCGCGCGCGGCGGCAAAGGCAGCGAGCTCAAGCAATTCGTCACGACTCCAGCAGCGCCCGACCGGGTTGTGCGGATGGCAGAGCAGGAACAGCCGGCTGGCGGTCGACGCGGCAGAAAGGGCATTTTTGTCCCACTGCCAATGGCCGTCCTGGCAAGCCAGTTCGACCCGGTGCAGGGCGCGGCCGGAGAAATGCGGTGCCGACAGGAAAGGCGGATAGATCGGCGTCGCCGTCAGCACGTCGCCGTCCACCGCGCGGCAGGCGACGTTCAAACCCGTGACCAGACCGGGCAGCCAGACCAGCCATTCCGGCTCGACTCGCCACTGATACTCGTCCTCAAGATGCGCGAGTACGGCCTCGGTCAGCGCTGGCCAGGCGCCGCCATAGCCGAAGACACCGTGGCTCAGGCGTTGCTGCAGGCGCTCGAGGACGGCCGGCGGCGCGGCGAAGTCCATGTCCGCCACCCACAGCGGCAGGACATCGCGTCCGGCGTACTTGCTCCATTTGATGGAGTCGGAAGCACGCCGGTCGAGTGGTTTGTCGAAGATGCTCAAACGTCGAGGTGCTGGTAGAGCGCGGTCGACAGGTAGCGTTCGCCGAACGAGGGAATGATCACGACGATCAGCTTGCCGGCGTTTTCCGGGCGCTTCGCCAGTTCGAGCGCGGCCCAGGTCGCGGCACCGGAAGAAATGCCGACCAACAGGCCTTCTTCGGTCGCCATCTGGCGCGCCGTGGTGAAGGCATCCTCGTTCTTGACGCGGATGACCTCGTCGTACACGCCGGTATTGAGCACGCCCGGCACGAAGCCGGCGCCGATGCCCTGGATCGGATGCGGGCCCTTGGCGCCACCGGAAAGTACCGGCGAGGCATCGGGTTCGACGGCGACGATCTTGACGCCCGGCTTCTTTGCCTTGAGCACTTCGCCGACGCCGGTCACGGTGCCGCCGGTGCCGACGCCGGAGACGAAGATATCGACCTGGCCGTCGGTGTCGCGCCAGATTTCCTCGGCTGTCGTGTGGCGGTGAACTTCCGGATTGGCCGGATTTTCAAATTGTTGCGGGATGAAATACTTGGCGTCGGCTGCAGCCAGTGCCGTCGCCTTGGCGATTGCGCCGCCCATGCCATCCGGGCCCGGCGTCAGGATCAGTTCGGCGCCGTAGGCCTTCAACAGCAACTTGCGTTCGCGGCTCATCGTTTCCGGCATGACGAAGGCAGCCTTGATGCCGCGCGCGGCGCAGACCATGGCCAGGCCAATGCCGGTGTTGCCAGAGGTCGGCTCGAGGACGACGGTGTCGGGACCGATCTTGCCGGCGGCGATGGCGGCGTCGAGCATGGCGACCGCGATGCGATCCTTGACGCTATGGCCGGGATTGAAGAATTCGAGCTTGGCGGCGATCGTCGCGCCACAGCCGGCGCTGACGCGGTTGAGACGGACCAGCGGCGTGTTGCCGACCAGCTCGGTCACGTTGTTGGCGATTTTCATGGCAGGTCTCCTGTTGGGGTTGGCGAATTGTAGGCGACTCTGCGTTCGTTGTGGGTGGGCCGGCAATCAGCGGCCGGTTCGCCGAACAGGCGGCCCAGTCCGAGATGGATGCCGAGGGCACGGGCGGCCGCCAGATCATCGGCATTGTCGATGCCGGAAAGCTCGAAATAGAGCGGTTCCAGGCGGTCGACCGTGTCGGGCGGGCGAATTTCACTGAGCCGCACGATGGCCGGCTGCAAGCGCTGCAGCAAGTCGTCGTCAAACGTCTTTGCCTGGTGCAGCGCCAGCCGGTAGCCCCGCCGGCGGTAGTTGGCGAGTGCCGTATCCAGTCGATTGTCGCCACTTGTCGCGCCGGCGTCGATGTCGAGCACGATGTCTTCCGGTGCCAGGCCGCAGCGCTTGAGGATGGCTTCGTACACCAGGCCATGCTGGTTTTGCACGGCGAGCAGGTGGCGCGGGTGGATGGCGACCTGCAGGTAGCCGCCCGCATAACGCTGCTGCGCGAGAAAATTGAGGGCATGCAGGGTGCGGCACAGGCGGTCGAAATGGACGATGGACTCGGGGCTGTTGCAGCGCTCGTAGGCCGCTTCGGCGCTGAGCGGCGTGCCATCCTCGCTGCGCACGGCGAGTGTCGCCTGATGGCCGACGATGCGTTCCTGCGCCAGATCGACGATGGGTTGAAAGCGCGAGGCGAGATGCAAGCCGTCATGCCAGGCGGCGACCCGCTTGCCCTCCGGGTAAAGCGTACTCTGCCCGGCACTGTCGGCGGCATTGAAATAGCGGATCAGCTCGCTGAGTGGCATGCGGCGCTCCCTTCCTATTTTTTCAGGTAAATGCGGTCGAAGCTGCCGCCGTCCGCGAAGTGCGCCTTCTGCGCCTTCTGCCAGCCGCCGAAGGTGTCGTCGATGGTGACCAGCTTGAGTTTCGGGAACTGCGCCGCGTATTTGGCAGCGACCTTGGCGTCACGCGGCCGGTAATAGTGTTTGGCGGCGATGTTCTGGCCTTCCTCGGAATAGAGGTAGTCGAGGTAAGCCTGCGCGGTGAGGCGCGTGCCGTGCTTTTCGGCAACCTTGTCGACGACGGCGACCGGCGGTTCGGCGAGGATGGACAGGCTGGGGGCGACGATCTCGAATTTGTCGCGGCCGATCTCGTTGACCGCCAGCTGCGCCTCGTTTTCCCAGGCAATCAGCACGTCGCCGAGGCCGCGCTCGACGAAGGTGGTCGTCGAGCCGCGCGCGCCGGAGTCGAGCACCGGCACATTCCTGAACACGGCGGTGAGGAATTCGCCGGCTTTCTGCTCGTTGCCGCCCGGCTGCTTCAGGGCCCAGGCCCAGGCCGCAAGGTAGTTCCAGCGTGCGCCGCCGGAGGTCTTCGGATTTGGCGTGATGACGCCGACTCCGGGCTTGGCGAGATCGCCCCAGTCGCGGATGTTCTTCGGGTTGCTCTTGCGCACGAGGAAAACGATGGTCGAGGTATAGGGCGAGGAATTGTTCGGGAAACGTTTCTGCCAGTCGGCCGGGATCAGCTTGCGCTCGACCAGGGCGTCGATGTCGTAGGCCAGGGCCAGCGTGACGACATCGGCGTCGAGGCCGTCGCGCACCGCCATCGCCTGCTTGCCGGAGCCGCCGTGCGACTGGCGGACATTGACCTGCTGACCGGTCTTGCCCTGCCAGTGCTTGCTGAAGGCAGCGTTGAAATCCTTGTACAGCTCGCGCGTCGGGTCGTAGGAGACGTTAAGCAGCGAGGTCTGGGCAAAGGCGCTACCGATGGCCAGCGTAGCGGTCAACGCCGCGGAAAGGGCAAATTTGCGCATCAAAAACTCCAGTCATTTGAAGTGGAATTGAATTCCGATGACTGGAGTTTAGGTAGGATGCATTATTCTGTGAAAGAATGAATTTTCACAAAATTATAAGCAAAAAGAATTAGCCAAGAAAAAGCTTGTAGGCCGGGTTGCGGCTTTCATCCCAGTGGGCGTAACCCAGGTTCTTGAGGAAATTCCGGAACTCGTCCATCTCGGCCGCCGGCACCTGCATGCCGACGAGGACGCGGCCGTAGTCGGCGCCGTGGTTGCGGTAATGGAACAGGCTGATGTTCCAGCCGGCGCTCATCTGGGTCAGGAAATTCATCAGGGCGCCCGGCTTTTCCGGGAATTCGAAGCGGTAAACCAGTTCCTGCATGCCTTTTTCACAGACCTGCGGCGCATGCCCGCCGACCATGTGGCGAATGTGATTCTTCGCCATTTCGTCGTCGGTCAGGTCGAGCGCCGGGTAGCCGTGCTTGACCAGCTGTTCGACCAGTTTTCCCGATTCGTGGCGGTCGACCACCTGGATACCGACAAAAACGTGCGCCTCGCTGGCCGTGTGGTAGCGGTAGTTGAACTCGGTGACGTTGCGCTTGCCGATCAGGCCGAGGAACTTCTTGTAGGCGCCCGGTTTCTCGGGCAGCGTCACGGCGAGCACGGCTTCGCGGCGTTCGCCGACCTCGGCGCGTTCGGCAACGAAGCGCAGGCGGTCGAAATTCATGTTGGCGCCGGAGGTCACGGCGACCAGATTCTTGTCCTTGAGCTTGTGCTGGCGGGCGTATTCCTTGGCGCCGGCAACGGCGAGTGCCCCGGCCGGTTCGACGATGGAACGGGTGTCTTCGAAGACGTCCTTGATCGCGGCGCAGATCGCGTCGGTATCGACCAGGATGATGTCGTCGAGGTATTCCTTGCACAGGCGGAAGGTTTCCTCGCCGACGTATTTGACCGCCGTGCCGTCGGAAAACAGGCCGACCTGTTCAAGGCGGACGCGCTTGCCGGCGGCGATCGACTGCTTCATCGCATCGGCGTCGAAGGTCTCGACCCCGATCACCTTGATTTCCGGGCGCAGGCGCTTGATGTAGGCGGCCACGCCGGCCGCCAGGCCGCCGCCGCCGATGGCGCAGAACACGGCATGGATCGGCCCGTTGTGGCGCGAGTGCTGGCGCAGGATTTCCATGGCCACCGTGCCCTGGCCGGCGATCACTTCGGGATCGTCAAAAGGGTGTACGAAGGTCAGCTTCTCGGATTTTTCCAGTTCCAGCGCATGCGCGTAGGAATCGTCGAAGGAATCGCCATGCAGCACGACTTCGCCGCCGCGCGCGCGTACCGCGTCGACCTTGATCGCCGGCGTCGAGGTCGGCATCACGATGACGGCGCGGCAGCCGAGTTTCGCTGCCGACAGCGCCACGCCCTGGGCATGGTTGCCGGCCGAGGCGCAGATCACGCCGCGCTTCATCTTCTCGGCCGAGAGGCTGGCGATCTTGTTGTAAGCGCCGCGCAGCTTGAAGGAAAACACCGGCTGCATGTCTTCGCGCTTGAGCAGGATCTTGTTGCCGACGCGGATGGAAAGGTTCGTCGCCAGTTCGAGCGGCGTTTCAATCGCAACGTCGTAAACCTGTGCGTTGAGAACTTTTTCCAGATAGTCGGGTACTGCGTGCATGGTGTTTTCCTGCCGGGCAAAAGACGAAATCTAGCAGCTTCAAGCAGTGTTTGTCTCTCCGGGGCATTGCAAGGCGATATGCGGGGGCCCAGAATTGCCGGCTTATTAAAAAATAATCAGGAGAATCTGCATGCGCACCGGGAAGCTGGCTACCCGAGTTGCGATCACTGTGGCGGGCGTTTGCGGCCTGGCATTTGCGATCGTGGCAATTTTTTCGCTGTTCACGTTTTCACGCGCGGAGCGCCTGAGTGCAGAAGAGGCGGCGCGCGGTCAGGTTTCGGCCGTCGTCGACCTGCTCGAACTGACTGCCAAGACGCACGAAGCGGCTGGCCGCAAGCGCATGGGTGTCCTCAAGATGATGCTGGGCGATACGCTGAAGTCAGCGGACGCGACTGGCGAGAAGGATGCTTTCGGCCTGCCCGTCTATCGGGCGGGCGGCGAAGTGGTCAATGGCAACGAAAAACTGATGCTGCGCTGGAAGGAACTCCTGATCGCCGAGCCGGCCTTGCTGTTGTTCAACGACAAGGGTGAGATGGTGCGCGCGGCGACCTTGCTCAAGGACAAGGACGGCAAGAGCATGGTCGGCAAGCCGATTGCCGCCAATGCCCCGGAAACGAAGACGGTGCTTGAGGGCAACGAATGGTCGGGCGTCGTCCAGCGCAGTGGCAAGTTTTACGTCAGTGCCTTCCTGCCGATCAAGAACAGCCAGGGCAAGGTGGTCGGTGCCTGGTCGGTGCGTTCGAATGTCAGCGACGACATGGCACGCCTGAACGAAACCCTGAAAGGCATGAAGTTCGGCGATACCGGTTATCCCTACGCGATCAAGGTTGAAGCGAACGTCGAAGACAGCTATTTCACGCTGCATCCCAAGCTTGAGGGCAAGAACACGAAGGAAGTGAAAGGCCCGATGCTGATGCTGGCCACCGAAATGTCGGCCAAGGCAGAGGGTACGATTGTCTATCCCTATACCGACGAGAAGGGCAGCGAGCGGGAGAAGATCGTCGTCTTCAAGCGTTCGCCGGCCTGGGGCTGGACGGTGGCAGGGGGTACCTGGATCGACGAATACAACAAGAATGCTGCCGCGATGCGCTGGCAGTTGAGTATTGCCTGTCTGCTCGGTGCGCTGCTTTGTGCCCTGGCCGCCTGGGTTGCCGCCAACCGCGGCCTGGCCGGAGTGATGCCGGTGGCCGAGGGGGTACGCCGGATGGGGGCGGGCGATTTTTCGCAGGCGATTCCGCCGGCCCATTGCGAAATCGGGGTGATTGCCAGCGAAGCGAATACCGCCCGGGAAAATATCGGCGGTCTGGTGCGCAACATTGCCCGCTCGTCGACCACCGCCTTTGCTTCGGCCGAATCGCTGGAGCGGGCAGCCCAGTCCGTGGCGGCTGCGGCCGAAGAGCAGTCCGCTTCCGCCAGCGAGCTGGCGGCGGCCGTCGAGCAATTGTCGGTGAGCATCACCCATACGGCCGACCAGACCCTGCATTCCGAAAAGGCGGCGAACGAAACACTGGCGCTGGCACGGCAAGGCATGGCGGCAGCGACCGCGGTCAGCAGCGAAATGCGCAAGATTGCCGAAGAAACGGCCAGTGCCGAAGCCCTGATGGCGCAGCTGGCTAGCAATGCCCGGGAAATTGCCGGCATGGCCGGGTCGATTTCCGAGCTGGCCGACCAGACCAACCTGCTCGCCCTCAATGCCGCGATTGAAGCCGCCCGCGCTGGCGAAGCCGGACGCGGCTTTGCCGTGGTGGCTGACGAAGTGCGCAAGCTGGCGGAAAAATCCGCCCAGTTCACGGCGCAGATCACCCAGACTGTTTCCTCGACCTCGTCCGGCACCGCCAGCGCCGCCGAGAACGCCAAGCAGATTGCCGGTCAGGCCAGGGAGGCGTCGCGCTTGGCCGCCGAGGCGGAAACCGCACTGGAGGCAATTGCCGAGTCCGGCCGCCGCTCGGTCGAGGCGTCTTCGGAAATCGCCAGTGCCGCGAACGAGCAGGGCACGACCAGTCACGCCATCGCCCAGGCCGTCGAGCGCATTGCCCAGGCTGCCGACTCGAACAGTCTGCAGGCGGGCAGTCTGCTCGGCGAAGTGCGCGCGCTGGAAAACGTGGCGCGCTCGCTGGAGCAAAGCGCGGCCAGTTTCCGCACTTGACCCTGCCCGAGTTCGATCCCGCTTACGGGCTGTGGGGCCTCGGCCTCTACAGCCTGTTGGCGGCGACGTTGTTGCCGGGTGGCTCCGAGCTGGCCCTGTACGCCTTCCTGCGCCAGGAGCCAAGCCTGGTTTTTGCCGCGCTGGGCATGTCGACCGCTGGCAACACGCTGGGCGGCATGCTGTCGTGGTGGGCCGGGCGCTATTTGCCGCGCTGGCAAAAACTTGAGCGTCTGCCTTATCTGGCGGCGTTCCAGCGTTGGGGCAGTTCCGTCCTTTTGTTGTCCTGGCTGCCGCTGGTTGGCGATGCCTTTTGCGTTGCCGCCGGCTGGCTGCGTCTGCACTGGTTGCCCTGCTGCCTGTTCATGGCCGTTGGCAAGTTTGTCCGTTACTGGCTGGTGGCGCAGACGGCCTTGCCGCACTGAGGCTTTCAGCGGTTGGCGCCAGCGGCGTGTTCGCGCGCCAGCGCCTGCTTCTGTTCTTCCTTGATCTCCTGCCAGGAACGTCCGGCCTCGATGCCGGAAAGACGGCTTTCGAACTTGCGGCAGGCCCTGGCGAGGACCGACTCAAGCGTGATGCCGCGCGCCTTTTCCAGCGCGATCACGGCATTCAGGCTGTTCCAGAGCAGGTCGCCCAGTTCGTCTTCCAGATAGGCGCCACGCTGCCGGGGAATTTCCTCGATGACCTCGTCAACCTCGTCCTTGAGGCCGTGCAGATAGCTTTCCGGGTCCTTGTACCAGGGATTGTTCCGGTCATACACGGCTTTGCGTCTGACGATAGCCAGCAATCTTTCGAAGTTTTCCATAGCAACCAGGTCGATTTTCGGGGGGCTGTCGCGATTTTGCCCGAGACATGTTGTCGTGTCGCCGGTCGACGCGATGCGGAGCGGCATTTTCGCGTCGCTGCGGGCAAAGCGGGCCGGCAAGCTGCGCAAACGGACTGAACCCCGGGCCGATGTCGTGGTCGACTGAACCCGCGTCTTGCGCTGCAATACGCTAAAATCCACCTTTTGACGGACCCCCGGCTGCTTCCATGACTGCCCGCCTGCGCGAAATCCCCTACAACTACACTTCGTTTTCCGATCGCGAGATCGTCATCCGCCTGCTCGGTGCCGACAACTGGGCGGTGCTCGACGAACTGCGCAGCGAGCGCGTCACCGGTCGTTCGGCGCGCATGCTCTACGAAGTGCTCGGCGATATCTGGGTTGTCCAGCGCAACCCGTATCTGGAAGACGATCTGCTCGATAATCGCGAGCGGCGCGATGCGCTGGTCAGCGCCTTGCGTCATCGGCTGAGCGAAGTCGAAAAGCGGCGCGCCGAAAGTGCCCAGGAAGACAGCGTACGCGCAGCCCGGGTCAAGCGCCTGGTCGAGGCGGCGCACGAAGCCGTTAACCGTTTCGAGACCCGCTTTGGCGAGACCCTGGACCTGCGTCGCAAGGTACTGAAGTATCTCGGCAAGCACACGCGCAAGGACAACATTGCCTTCGACGGTTTGGCCCGCGTTTCGCACGTTACCGATGCGACCGACTGGCGCGTCGAATACCCCTTCGTCGTCCTCTACCCGGATACCGAAGAGGAAATCGGCCATCTCGTGCGCGGCTGTATCGAAGCCGGCCTGACCATCATTCCGCGGGGCGGCGGTACCGGCTACACCGGTGGCGCCGTGCCGCTGACGCCTTATTCGGCGGTGATCAATACCGAAAAGCTGATCGACATCGGTCCGGTCGAGGAACTGGTGCTGGCCGGCCATGAAACGCCGTACGCGACGATCCGCACCGGCGCCGGCGTGGTCACCGATCGCGTCGCCGAAGCCGCCTCGCTGGCCGGCCGCGTCTTCGCGGTCGACCCGACCTCGGCTTCCGCGTCCTGCATCGGCGGCAACATCGCCATGAATGCCGGCGGCAAGAAGGCCGTGCTGTGGGGCACCGCGCTCGACAACCTGGCCTGGTGGAAGATGGTCGATCCGGACGGCAACTGGCTGGAAGTCGAGCGCGTCAATCACAACTACGGCAAGATCCACGAGCAGGAAAATGTCGAATTCCGCCTGAAGCGCTTCGACCCGAGCGGCAAGAAGCTGCTCGGCGAGGAAGTCCTGACCATGCCAGGCGCCGCCTGCCGCAAGGTCGGGCTGGGCAAGGACGTCACCGACAAGTTCCTCGGTGGCGTGCCGGGCGTGCAGAAGGAAGGTACCGACGGCATCATCGTCGCGGCGCGCTGGGTGCTGCACAAGATGCCGCCGGTGACGCGCACCGTCTGCCTCGAATTCTTCGGCCAGGTGCGCGAAGCGGTGCCGGCCATCGTTGAGATCACCGATTACTTCAAGCCGGGCGGTGCCGGTCTCGCCGCCGGCGTGCAGTTGGCCGGCCTGGAGCATCTCGACGAGCGCTACGTCAAGGCGGTCGGCTACGCGACCAAGGCCAAGCGTCACGGGCGGCCCAAGATGGTGCTGCTCGGCGATCTCGTCGGGCACGACGAAAATGCCGTGATGGCGGCAGCTTCCGAAGTTGTCCGCATGTGCAACGTGCGCGGCGCCGAAGGCTTCATTGCGGTCAACGCCGAAACGCGCAAGAAATTCTGGCTCGACCGTTCGCGTACTGCCGCGATTTCGCGCCATACCAACGCCTTCAAGGTCAATGAAGACGTCGTCATTCCGTTGCCGCGCATGGGCGATTACTGCGACGGTATCGAGCGCATCAACATCGAGCTGTCGACACAGAACAAGCTCGCCCTGTGCGACGCGCTGTCCGAATTCCTCAAGGGCGAACTGCCGCTGCACCGCGGTGACACGACGCTTGATACCGACGTGCTGATCGGCGATCGCCGCCAGGCGGCCCTGGACTATGTCGAGGCGGTGCGTCTGCGCTGGGAATGGTTGCTCGACAATCTCGACCTGCCGCTCGCCGAAGCCGAATCGCGCTTCCTGTCCTATGGCGTGCAGGCCGGTGAACTGAGCAACCGGGCGGAAAATCCGCGCTTGTTCCACCGCCTGCAGGATTACTCGGTACGCGTCTCGTGGAAGCAGGAACTGCATTCGCGGCTCTCCAAGATCTTCGACGGCAGTGTCTACCGCCCGATCATCGAGCGCATCGAGGCGATCCACAAGGAAACCCTGCGCGCCCGCGTCTTCGTTGCGCTGCACATGCATGCCGGCGACGGCAACGTGCACACCAACATCCCGGTCAATTCGGACAATTACGAGATGCTTCAGACGGCCAACAAGGCGGTCGAGCGCATCATGCACCTGGCACGTTCGCTGGACGGCGTGATTTCCGGCGAGCACGGCATCGGCATCACCAAGCTCGAATTCCTGACCGACGCCGAAATCGCACCCTTCCGCGCCTACAAGCAGAAGGTCGATCCGCACAACCATTTCAACAAGGGCAAGCTGATGCCCGGCGGCGACATGGGCAATGCCTACACGCCGTCGTTCTCGCTGCTCGGCACCGAATCGCTGATCATGGAGCAGTCCGAGATCGGCAAGATCTCCGATATGGTCAAGGACTGCCTGCGCTGCGGCAAGTGCAAGCCGGTCTGCTCGACGCATGTACCGCGTGCCAACCTGCTCTACAGCCCGCGCAACAAGATCCTGGCAACTTCGCTGCTGGTCGAGGCCTTCCTCTACGAGGAGCAGACCCGGCGCGGCATTTCGCTCAAGCATTTTGACGAATTCAACGATGTCGCCGACCATTGCACGGTCTGCCATCGCTGCGTCAAACCCTGTCCGGTCGACATCGATTTTGGCGATGTTTCCGTCGCCATGCGTAATTTCCTGCGCAAGCAGGACAAGAAGCGCTTCAGCCCCGGTACCGTGGCGGCGATGACCTACCTGAACCTGAAGGATCCGGCGACCATCAAGCTGATGCGCGGCGTCATGATGGACTTCGGCTTCAAGGCACAGCGCCTCGCCCACAAGGCGGCCAAGGCGCTCGGCCTGATCCAGGATAGCCGCGCCCATCCGCCGGCCACGCTGGGTGCGCCCAGCGTCAAGACGCAGGTCATCCACTTCCTCAACCGGCCGATGCCGGGCAACCTGCCCAAGCGCACCTCGCGCGCCCTGCTCGACATCGAGGACGCCGAAGTCATCCCGGTCATCCGCAATCCGCAGAAGACGACCGAGGACTCGGATGCCGTCTTCTACTTCCCCGGTTGCGGCTCCGAGCGCCTTTTCTCGCAGGTCGGTCTGGCCACCCAGGCCATGCTCTACGAAATCGGCGCGACCACGGTGCTGCCGCCGGGTTACCTGTGCTGCGGCTATCCGCAGACCTCGTCGGGTGACGAGGACAAGGGCCAGAAGATCACCACCGACAACCGCGTGCTCTTCCACCGTGTCGCCAACACGCTGAACTATCTCGACATCAAGACGGTGATCGTCTCCTGCGGCACCTGCATGGATCAGTTGCAGAAATACCAGTTCGAGAAGATCTTCCCGGGCTGCCGCCTGCTCGACATCCACGAGTACCTGATGGAAAAGGGCGTCAAGCTGGAAGGTGTCGAAGGCACGCGCTACATGTACCACGATCCCTGCCACACGCCGATGAAGGTCTATGCGCCGCTCGCCGTGACCAAGGCGCTGATGGGCCAGGAAGTACCGCTGACCGACCGCTGCTGCGGCGACGCCGGCTCCTTCGCCTATTCGCGTCCGGATATCGCGACCCAGGTCAAATTCCGCAAGCAGGAAGAAATCGAGAAGGGAGCGACAGCCTTGCGCGCTGACGGCTTTACCGGCGACGTCAAGATCCTGACTTCCTGCCCGGCCTGTCTGCAGGGCCTGTCGCGTTACGATGACGATGCCGGCACCAAGGCGGATTACATCGTCGTCGAAATGGCCAAGCACCTGCTCGGTGAAAACTGGATGGTGCAATACGTCGACCGTGCGAACAATGGCGGGATCGAGCGCGTATTGCTCTGATTTTTTGCTTTTTCTGGCCGTCTACCGGTAAATCTTGGCAATCCGTCCGGTAGCGGCTTGCAGTATTCTGTTTCCGGTGTAATGCTTTCTCCATAAAGGGGGATGCGAACGTGGATAACAGTGGCAAGGTGTGTGAATTGTGTGCGACGACTGGCGGAGAGGTGCTCTGGCAATCGTCGCTTTGCCGCGTGGTCAGGGTTGCAGATCCTCACTACCCGGGCTTTTGCCGTGTCATCCTGAATGCGCATGTCCGTGAAATGACCGATCTTGACGCCGGCCAGCGTCGGCAGTTGATGGACGTCGTTTTCGCCGTCGAGAGCGTGGTCCGGGACCTGTTCAAACCGGACAAGATCAATCTCGCCAGCTTCGGCAACATGGTGCCGCATGTGCACTGGCACGTCATTCCGCGTTGGCAGGATGATCGCCATTTTCCCGAGCCGATCTGGGGAGCGGTACATCGCGATGCTATCCCCGGGATACCGGAAGTCGCTAATGCCAGTCTGGTCGCTGCCCTGACCCTGGCGCTTGGAACTGTCGGACAATAGACTGGATCCATCATGAGCACGAATAACAACAATCCCTCCGAACTGTTGATTCCGGATCTGCAAAGCGGGATGGACTTCATCGCGCAATTGCCGCTGGCCAATCCGGCGCAGGCCGAACTGCAGCTGATCCGTTTCCTCGATACCCTGCTGGTGACTCCGCCTGATCCCGGTGTGCTGCTGGCGCTGCTTGAACAGGCGCGGGTACCGATGTGTTTCGTCGAAGAGGAAATGGCGCGGCGTTATCACAACAAGGCACTTCCCCTTGCCGATGAGGAAGAGAACTGTTTTCAGCAGGTTGTCGCCGCCTGGCGTCGCATGGGCAAGGCTTATGCGCTGTGTGCCCGGATCGAGGAACCTGATGCCGAGAATCCGCAATATTCCGCCCTGATGGCGGCCATCCTGCATCGCTGCCTGTATTACACGGGTATGGTCATCCTCGAGCACTACCGGGCGCGCCGCGAATTGCCGGCCGGCATCTGGATGGAGTTGCATGGCTATTACGAAACTGCCGAGGAGTGGGGCGTTGCCTACACACCGGTCGAGGATGCCCTGGAAAACACCTTGCAGGCGACGCATTGCGCAGCAGCCTACACGACCTTGTTGCTGATCGAGATTGCCAGTCCGTACAGCAACAGCGTGCGCAATCTGAATCTGATCCGGCGCTGGGCTGGCATGTGGGCGCCGCTGGTGTCTATCCACCCGCTTGAAAACGATCTGGAAGTTCCTCCTTACGTGGTCGAACTGATGAAGGATGTCCCGCTGCACCCGGGTGCTGTCGCTGACGGTCCGGGCGATGATGCTCGCCGGCTCGATACGGCGCGTCTCGGCCTGCAGATCAATCACATGATCAGCCAGTTGCGGCAGCGCATGACGCCCTCCCAGCTTGGTCTGGGCGAGGAAACCTCGGGGCATGTCATCCAGTTGCTCGAACATCTCTCCCGGCCCTGGACGCAGTCGGCTTCGCCACGCAAATTCCGGCGCTTCGATACCGAGGGGATCGCGCATGTGGCGACCGGCTTTGATGCCATGCATTTCTGCGTGACCGGGCAGGAATTCGAGCAGCCTGATTCCGCCAAAGCCTATTCGCGCGACGAGTTCGATCAGCTGTTTACCTTCCGCGACCGGGCCGAACCGGGAGTGGCATTGAGCATCAAGCCGCACATCAGTTTTCCGGTTGACGAGTGGTCGGTGATCAATCATTCGGCGAATGGTTTTCGTCTGGCGAGAACCTGTGCCGGGCAGAAACTGGCGCATAACCAGTTGATGGTGGTCCGGCCACATGATGGCGAGCATTTCCTGCTGGTCTACGCAACCTGGCTGATGCAGGAAGAAAATGGCGGGCTGGTTGTTGGTGTCGCCATTTTGCCCGGCATGCCGAGTGGTTGTGCCGTCCGCTATGCCGGTGAAGGCAATTCCGCAAACCATAAGTTCATGCGCGCCTTTTTGCTGCCTGCGGTGCCTGTGGTCCATGAAGAGGCATCGATCGTTTTGCCCGCCGGGGTTTACCAGGCAAGCCGTGTGCTCGAAGTTTTTTCCGGCGACGAGATCTGGCAGTTGCGTCTCAAGCACATCCTGCAGCGGGGTATTGATTTCGACCGGATCAGTTACGACTCCCTTTGATACATGCCGCCGGTGGAGAACGAGTGCGCTAAACTATCGCCCTCACTCCGGAGATCACTATGGCTGGCATTGATCGGGACACACCGATTCCAAGCGAAATCAAGCTGCACCAGAAATCACGTCGGCTGGAGATCGCCTACGCGGACGGTGAAAGTTTCACACTCGATTTTGAATACCTGCGCGTCTATACCCCATCGGCCGAGGCACGCGGTCACGGTCCGGGCCAGGAAACCCTGCAGACCGGCAAGCGCAATGTCGATATCGAGCGCATCGAGCCAGTGGGTACCTATGCCCTGCGTCTGGTCTTTTCCGACGGTCACGACAGCGGACTCTATTCCTGGGACCTGCTCTACAACCTGGGCAAGCACCAGGCCGAACTCTGGGCGGAATATCTGAAACAAATTGAAGCGCAAGGCCTGTCCCGCGATGTCGATACGACCTCGCGCCCGGCGGCCGGAGGATCTTGCGGTCACCATCACTGAAATCATGACTAAAGACACTACACATTTTGGCTACGAAACCGTAGCCGAGCAGGAAAAGGCCCGGCGTGTCGCCGAGGTATTCGATTCGGTTGCCAGTCGTTACGACTTGATGAACGATCTGATGTCGGGCGGCATGCATCGTCTGTGGAAGGCTTTCACCATCCAGCGCAGCGGTGTGCGCGAAGGTTCGCGTGTTCTTGATGTGGCGGGCGGTACCGGCGATCTCTCGCTGGCTTTCGCCAAGCGCGTCGGCAAGAGCGGCCAGGTCTGGCTGACCGACATCAACAACGCCATGTTGGCGCGCGGTCGCGATCGCCTGCTCGACAAGGGTTACATGGTGCCCGCTGCGCAATGTGATGCCGAAAAGCTGCCCTTCCCCGACGACTGGTTTGATTGTGTGACGGTTGCTTTCGGCCTGCGCAACATGACCCACAAGGATGCGGCGCTGGCCGAGATGTATCGTGTCTTGCGCCCGGGCGGCCGTCTGCTGGTCCTCGAGTTCTCGAAAATCTGGAAGCCGCTGGCGCCGGTTTATGACTTCTACTCTTTCCAGGTGATCCCGCGCGTTGGTCAGCTGGTCACCAATGATTCCGACAGCTATCGCTACCTGTCAGAATCGATCCGCATGCATCCTGGCCAGGAAGAGCTGAAAGAAATGATGGAAAAGGTCGGCTTCGAGAAGGTCGAATATTTCAACATGGCGCTCGGTGTTGTCGCTCTGCATCGCGGCTTCAAGTTCTGAGGTGAGTGAGGCTGGAAATCGCCTGTTTTCAGGTGTCGACCGCTACGCGTCTGGTGAATTGAGATGAACGCATTCCACCGCCTTGTTCCTGCTGCCCTGAATCACCTGATTCTCGCCGAACCCTGGGCGCAGGAGCGCCTGCGTTCCTGCGCCGGCCGTCATGCGCTGATCCAGGCCGGGCCGCTGGATCTGCATCTGCTGGTCGATAGTGATGGTCTTTTCCAGCCTGGTTCGGCGGAGCAATCGCCCGCCGTGACCATCAGTCTGCCGATTGATACGCCGATTCGTTTCCTGACTGACCGGAAGAGCGTTTTCCAGGCGGCCAAACTTTCCGGTTCTGCTGATTTCGCTGAAACCCTGGCCTTTGTGTTTCGTAATCTGCGCTGGGATGTCGAAGCCGATCTGGCAAATTATGTCGGCGATATACCGGCTCACCGGCTTGAAATGGTGCGCCATACCCTGGGCAGGCAAGCCCGGGAGTCGTTCGCGCGCTTGTTCACCAATCTGGCCGAGTATGCCAGCGAAGATTCCGACTGGATCATGCCGCGCCGCGAACTGGAAGCATTCGGTCGCGAGGTTGATGTCTTGCGTGACGATCTGGCACGTCTGGAAAAACGCCTGAATCGTCTCTGATTGCCGAGCGATAGCCGGAAATGAAAAAGGGCAGCCTGAGCTGCCCTTTTTTGTCATCCGGATAACCGGAATCAGTGTACCGACTTGCGCAGACGCTGAATGGCCTGAAGCTGGGCGATGGCCTGAGCCAGCTCCGCTTCGGCAGAGGCGTAGTCGATTTCGGCTTGCCGGTTGGCAAGCGCTTCTTCGGCACGCTTCTTGGCTTCCAGAGCCTTGGCTTCGTCCAGGTCATGAGCCCGGATGGCGGTATCTGCCAACACGGTAATCATGTCGGGCTGAACTTCCAGCATTCCACCAGACACATAGACCAGCTCGAAATCGCTCTGATCCGGCACCTTCAGACGAATGGTGCCGGGCTTGATGCGGGTGAGCAAGGGCGTATGGTGCGGCAGAATGCCGAGTTCCCCGGCTTCACCGGGAAACACCGCCATTTCCACCAGGCCGGAGAAGATGGACTCCTCGGCGCTGACGACATCACAATGAACAGTCATTACCATTACTGGCTCCTATGCCGACGCCGCATCACTGCAGCGTCTTGGCCTTCTCGATGACTTCCTCGATACCGCCGACCATGTAGAACGCTTGTTCCGGCAGGTGATCGTATTCGCCGGCACAAATGCCCTTGAAGCCCTTGATCGTGTCCTTGAGGGAAACGAACTTGCCCGGCGAGCCGGTGAAGACTTCAGCAACGTGGAACGGCTGCGACAGGAAACGCTGGATCTTGCGAGCGCGGGAAACGGCGAGCTTGTCTTCAGGAGACAGTTCGTCCATACCCAGAATCGCGATGATGTCACGCAGTTCCTTGTAGCGTTGCAGATTCATCTGCACGGCACGGGCAACCGAGTAGTGCTCTTCACCAACGACTTGCGGATCGAGCTGGCGGGAGGTGGAGTCGAGCGGATCGACAGCCGGGTAGATACCCAGCGAAGCGATGTCACGCGACAGCACGACCGTGGAGTCCAAGTGCAGGAAGGTGGTTGCAGGCGACGGGTCGGTCAAGTCATCGGCAGGCACGTAAACGGCCTGGATGGAGGTGATCGAGCCAACCTTGGTCGAGGTGATACGCTCTTGCAGACGGCCCATTTCTTCAGCCAGCGTCGGCTGATAGCCCACGGCGGAAGGCATACGGCCGAGCAGTGCGGAAACTTCGGTACCGGCCAGCGTGTAGCGATAGATGTTGTCGACGAAGAACAGAATGTCACGACCATCATCACGGAAACGTTCGGCCATGGTCAGACCGGTCAGCGCAACGCGCAGACGGTTGCCCGGCGGCTCGTTCATCTGACCGAACACCATCGCGACCTTGTCGAGAACGTTGGAGTCCTTCATTTCGTGATAGAAGTCGTTACCTTCACGGGTACGCTCACCAACACCGGCAAACACCGAGAGACCGGCGTGTTGCTTGGCGATGTTGTTGATCAGTTCCATCATGTTAACGGTCTTGCCGACGCCGGCGCCACCGAACAGGCCAACCTTGCCGCCCTTGGCGAACGGGCAGATCAGGTCGATAACCTTGATGCCGGTTTCCAGCAGATCGACGGAAGACGACAGTTCGTCGAACTTCGGTGCGGCTGCGTGGATTTCGCGCAGTTCGTTGCTGTCGATCGGACCGGCTTCGTCGATCGGACGGCCGAGGACGTCCATGATGCGACCCAGCGTGCCCATGCCGACCGGCACGGAGATGCCTGCACCGGTGTTGTTAACCTTCATGCCGCGGCGCAGGCCGTCGGATGAACCCATGGCAATGGTGCGAACCACGCCGTCGCCCAGCTGTTGCTGAACTTCGAAGGTCAGGCCTTCTTCCGCCATGCCGTTTGCTTCAGAAGCATCGAGCTTGAGGGCGTCGTAGACCTTCGGCATTGCTTCGCGCGGGAAGTGGATGTCCACAACGGCGCCGATGCACTGAACGATTGAACCTTGACTCATATTCAAATCCCCAAAAATTAAAATCTACGCGTCACACCGCGGCGGCGCCGCTGACGATTTCCGAGAGTTCCTTGGTAATCGCAGCCTGACGGGCCTTGTTGTAAACCAGCTTCAAGTCACCGATGACGGTCTTGGCGTTGTCGGAAGCAGACTTCATGGCAACCATCCGGGCGGACTGCTCGGAGGCCATGTTTTCGGCCACAGCCTGATAAATCATTGCTTCGACGTAACGGATCAAAAGATCGTCGATGACCGCCTTGGCTTCCGGTTCGTACACGTAGTCCCAGTTCGACTTGGACGAGCCAACAGCTTCGCCAGTCAGCGGGAGAACTTGTTCGAAAACCGGCTCCTGCTTC
This sequence comes from Quatrionicoccus australiensis, assembly GCF_020510525.1. Lineage (NCBI taxonomy): Bacteria > Pseudomonadati > Pseudomonadota > Betaproteobacteria > Rhodocyclales > Azonexaceae > Quatrionicoccus > Quatrionicoccus australiensis. Next base: position 4,085,557 of record NZ_CP075188.1, on the reverse strand, counting down.
ATCGTGTTGATGAAACGGGTATAGCCGATGTAAAGCGCATCAATCTCACCGTTCATGTAGGCATCAAGTTGAACCTTGACCGGCCCGATCAGCTTTTCCAGATGCGGCGTATCGCCAAGAGCTGTCACGTGCGAAACGATCTTTGCACCAGCACGCTGCATGAAGCCGAGACCCTTGTTGCCGATGCAGGTCGCCTGAAATTTCGTGCCCTGAGCATCGAATTCCTTCATCTTGATCACCGCAAGGCGCAAGAGGTTGGAGTTCAAACCGCCGCACAGACCCTTGTCCGACGTCACGAGAACGATGCCGGCATTGGCTTGTTCGCGCTTGTTCAGGAAGGGATGCTTGTACTCGGTCAGGGCGTGCGACAGATTGCCTGCAACGCGCCGGATTTTCTCGCCATAAGGACGGGCAGCACGCATCCGTTCCTGCGCTTTGCGCATTTTGGATGCGGCCACCATTTCCATGGCCTTGGTGATCTTGCGCGTGTTTTCGACGCTCTTGATCTTGTTGCGAATTTCCTTGCCGCTAGCCATGCGATTCTCCTAGCCGATCAGGCCCAGCTGCTCTTGAAAGCAGCGATGCCGGCGGCAAGTGCCTTTTCGGTGTCGCCACTGAGGTCTGCAGTCGATTCCATGGTGTTCATGACATCGGCGCAGTTGGCCTTCAGGTAGCTGATCATGGCCTTTTCGCATTCCAGGGCACGCTTGACTTCGACATCGTCGAAATAACCCTTGTCAGCTGCGTACAGCGTGACGGCCATGTCGGAGATGTTCATCGGCGAGTACTGGGCCTGCTTCATCAGCTCGGTCACCAGGCGACCACGCTCCAGCTGCTTGCGGGTTGCTTCGTCGAGATCAGAAGCAAACTGGGCGAACGCAGCGAGTTCGCGGTACTGGGCCAGAGCCAGACGGACACCGCCACCGAGCTTCTTGATCAGCTTGGTTTGGGCAGCGCCACCGACGCGGGACACGGAGATACCGGCATTGATAGCAGGACGGATACCGGCGTTGAAAAGGTCAGTTTCCAGGAAGATCTGGCCATCGGTAATCGAGATCACGTTGGTCGGAACGAAAGCAGAAACGTCACCTGCCTGGGTTTCGATAACCGGCAGTGCGGTCAGCGAACCGCTCTTGCCCGTGACTTCGCCATTGGTGAACTTCTCGACCCAGGCTTCGGAAACGCGAGCGGCGCGTTCCAGCAGACGGGAGTGGAGATAGAACACGTCGCCCGGATAGGCTTCGCGGCCCGGCGGACGGCGCAGCAGCAGGGAAACCTGACGGTAGCCCCAGGCTTGCTTGGTCAAATCGTCATAAATGATCAGTGCGTCTTGACCACGGTCGCGGAAATACTCGCCCATCGTGCAGCCGGCATAGGGAGCCAGGTATTGCAGAGCAGCGGATTCGGAGGCGGAAGCAGCAACGACGATGGTGTATTCCATAGCGCCGTGTTCTTCGAGCTTGCGCACGACGTTGGCGATGGTGGAAGCCTTCTGGCCGATAGCAACATAAACGCAGAAGAGGTTCTTGCCCTTCTGGTTGATGATCGCGTCGACTGCAACGGCGGTCTTGCCGGTTTGACGGTCGCCAATGATCAGTTCGCGCTGACCACGACCAACCGGAACCATGGAGTCCACACACTTCAGACCGGTTTGCACCGGCTGGGAAACGGACTTCCGCCAAATAACGCCCGGAGCAACCTTTTCCAGCTTGTCGGTCAGCTTGGCGTTGATCGGGCCCTTGCCGTCGATCGGCTGACCAAGGGTGTTGACCACGCGGCCGAGCAGTTCCGGACCAACCGGCACTTCCAGAATGCGACCGGTCGTCTTGACGACGTCGCCTTCGGAGATGTGCTCGTATTCGCCAAGAATAACGGCGCCGACGGAGTCGCGCTCGAGGTTGAGTGCCATGCCGAAGGTGTTGCCGGGGAATTCCAGCATTTCGCCTTGCATGACGTCTTGCAAACCATGCACGCGCACGATACCGTCGGTGACGGAAACCACGGTGCCCTGCGTGCGCACTTCCGATGCGCCCTGCAGGTTCTGGATTTTGCTCTTGATCAGTTCAGAAATTTCGGAAGGATTCAACTGCATGAAATTCTCCTAGTTGTTCAGCGCCACGGCCATCGAGTCGAGTTTGCCGCGGACTGAAGCATCCAGCACCTGGTCACCGACGGCAATTTTCACCCCACCGATCAGGCTCGGGTCGATTACGACACGAGCAGTCAGGCGGGTACCAAAGCGGGGCTCGAGCTGTTGCAGCAGAGCGGCGACTTGGCTGTCGTCAATGGGAAATGCGGAATGCACCACCGCCTCCTTGACCCCTTCTTCCTGGCTCTTGGCCAGTTCGAAAAGCCGGGAAATCTCCGGCAGGAGTGCGAGACGCCGGTTTTCTGCGAGGGTACGAATAAAGCTGCCAAGGGTTACGTCGCTGTCTTCAGACAGCGAAATCAACAGATCGGCAACCTGCTCGGCGGAGAGCCGGGGATTGCCCATGACCGAAGCCATGTCCCCGTCCTGGGCGATAAGGGCCAGACGCTGGAGGCGTGCAGACCAGATGCCCTGCGCCCCGGTTTCCTGAGCGATGCGAAATGCAGCGTCAGCGTAGGGGCGAGCGATGGTGACAGATTCAGCCATAAGCTTTACAGATCCTGTTTGATCGTGGCCAGAATATCGGCATGAGCCTGGGCATTGATCTCGCGACGCAGAATTTGTTCTGCACCGGCAACCACCAGGGAAGAGACTTGTTCGCGCAATTGTTCCTTGGCGCGTACAGCTTCCTGGTCGATTTCTGCCTTGGCGCCTGCGACGATGCGGTCAGCTTCGGCCTTGGCCGTTACCTTTGCTTCGTCGATAACCTGAGCGGCACGCTTTTCAGCGTTGGCGATCAGTTCGGCGGCCTTTTCCTTGCCTTCACGGAGAGCATCCGTGGAGCGCTTGGTAGCCAGTTCGAGATCATGCTTGCCGCGTTCAGCGGCAGCCAGTCCATCCGCGATCTTCTTCGCACGCTCGTCGAGCGCCTTCACAATGGGGGGCCACACGAATTGCATCGTGAACCACGCCAGAATGAAGAACACAACGAGCTGTGCAAACAACGTTGCGTTCAGATTCACGGTATTAGTCCTCTAAAGAGTTGATCGGTTGAGGACCGATTAAACCAGCTTGAACGGATTGGCGAAGGCGAACATCATGGCGATACCAACGCCAATCAGGAATGCGGCGTCGATCAGACCGGCCAGCAGGAACATCTTGGTTTGCAGAGCGTTCATCAGCTCAGGCTGGCGGGCAGAGGCTTCAATGTACTTGCCGCCCATCAGGCCGATACCGATACAGGCACCGATAGCACCCAGACCAATGATCAGGCCGGCAGCCAGAGCAACAAAACCGAGAACGTGTTCCATGACAACTCCTTGCTAAGTTAAAAAATAAAAGACTACAAAGTTACAACGAAATCAGTGCGCTTCGTGAGCCTGGCCGACATAGACCAGCGTCAGCATCATGAAGATGAAAGCTTGCAGGGCAACAATCAGGATGTGGAAGATTGCCCAGATCGAACCGGCGACGATGTGGCCGAGGAACAGGGAAACGCCGGTGGCGCTTGCAGTCCAGGCTGCACCCATCAGTGCGATCAGCATGAATACCAGTTCGCCTGCATACATGTTGCCGAACAGTCGCATGCCGTGGGAAACGGTCTTGGCGAGGAATTCGATCATCTGCATGGCGAAATTGACCGGATAGAGCAGCGGATGGCTGCCGAACGGTGCGGTGAAGAGTTCGTGGATCCAGCCACCGATACCCTTGATCTTGATGTTGTAGTAAACACAGACCAGCAGGACGCCGGCCGACATGCCCAGCGTGCCGTTCAGGTCGGCGGTCGGGACAACACGCAGATAAGCGTGGTGATCACCGGTGATGGTCTGCCAGAGGGTCGGCAACAGATCGACCGGCAGGAAGTCCATGGAGTTCATCAGGAAGATCCAGATGAACACGGTCAGGGCCAGCGGGCCGACGAACTTGCGGGATTCGGCACTATGGACGATGCCCTTGGCCTGGTCGTTGACCATTTCGAGGACGATCTCGACGGCGGCCTGCATGCGACCCGGAACGCCAGAGGTGACGCTCTTGGCGACGCGCCACATGACGAACAGACCCAGTACGCCCATCAGGACGGAAAAGATCATGGTGTCGAGATTGAGAACGCTGAAATCGATCACATCCTTCTGCGCATGACCGGTGGTATTCCATTGCGTCAGGTGGTGAACGATGTATTCGCCGGCGGTCGGCGCGTTTGCTGCTGCTTCTTCGTGGCCTGCTGTAGACATAATCAGGGTTTCTTCCAGAACGCTATAAAACCTGCATGCAAAACAATCGCGAAGCCGATCAACAAGCTGGGCCAGTGCATCTCGGGATACCCCTTGATGGCGATTGCCAGTAATCCAATGGTGGCGCCGATCTTGAGGAACTCACCGATGAAGAAGTTCGCCGCGTAGATATTGCCGGGGCGGTTGCTCAACATCGTCAGCCGGACGGCAAAGAAAAGGTTGGGAAGTATGCAGGCGATCGCCGCCAATCCCACCGAAACAAGCCCCCGCGTTCCCACGATCAATCCTGCCCCGATTGCTGTTATCACTGCCGCACCAAATTGGAGATAAATCGCCTTGTACATGGTGCCTTGCAATCGTTGACCGGACGTGCCACACAGACCTAAATGATACAAGACTGGGCATTTCTACGTCAATGAAAATTAGGGGTTTTCCCGTAGGATTTCGTTGACTGGCGCGGTTTACCGGGGTTTAGCGGAGTTTGCCGAGGATGCCGTCGAGTTGATCGAGGTCGCCGAACTCGATGGTGATCTTGCCGGCGCCCTTCTTGTTGCTGCGAATCGCGACATTGGCGCCCATGACATCGGAAAGCTCTTCCTGCAGGCGCAGCAGGTCGCGGTCAACCGGGCGTTCGGCCGCTTTTTCGGGTGGCGTCAGGATCTGCTGGACGAGGCGTTCGGCCTCCCGCACCGACAAGCCCTTCTGCACGATGCGCTGGGCAACGGCGACCTGCTGGGCGGCGGGCAGTGGCAACAGGGCGCGGGCATGCCCCATGTCGAGCTTGCCGGTCATCAGCAATTCCTGGGCGGCGCCGGTCAACTGCAGCAGACGCAGCAAATTCGATGCAGCCGGTCGCGAGCGGCCAACCGCATCGGCAGCCTGCTGATGGGTCAGGCCGAACTCGTCGATCAGGCGTTGCAGGCCCTGGGCCTCCTCGAGCGGATTGAGATTTTCGCGCTGGATGTTCTCGATCAGCGCCATGGCCAGCGCCTGTTCATCGGGAATGCTGCGCACGAGGACCGGGACTTCGTTCAGGCCGGCCAGTTGCGAGGCGCGCCAGCGGCGTTCGCCGGCAACGATTTCGTAACGCTCGGCGCCGGGCGTGCTGTCGACGGCTCGCACCAGGATGGGTTGCATGACGCCCTGGGTCTTGATCGAGGCGGCCAGTTCGGCGAGCGACTCCTGGTCCATGTGGGTGCGCGGCTGGTATTTGCCGGGGCGCAGGCGCTCGACCGGCAGATTGCGCTGTTCGTCGCCCTGCGGTTTGTCGCTGCCGGAAAGCAGGGCATCCAGGCCGCGGCCGAGTCCTTTCATCTTGATCATGGGGCGACCCTCTCGAGAATTTCTTTGGCGAGCGCGCTATAGGCCAGCGCACCCCTGGAGTTTTTGTCAAAGGCAATAACCGGCTTGCCGTAGGACGGTGCCTCGGCGAGGCGGACGTTGCGTGGCACGATGGTCTTGTAGACCTTGTCGCCAAAATGGCTTTCCAGTTCGGCCGAGACTTGCTGCGTCAGCGTGCTTTGCGGGTTATACATGGTGCGCAGCAAGCCCTCGATCTCGAGGCGCGAATTGAGATGATGGCGCACCTTGCGCAGGGTTTCGACGAGGTCGGAAAGACCTTCCAGTGCGTAGTACTCGCACTGCATCGGGATCAGCACGGAATCCGAGGCGACCAGGCCGTTGACCGTCAGCATGTTGAGTGCCGGCGGGCAGTCGATCAGGATGAAGTCGTAGGTGGCGTGGCCGGCCTGCAGGGCGTTCTTGAGGCGATACTCGCGCTGTTCGAGTTCGATCAGCTCGACTTCGGCACCGGCCAGTTCGCGGTTGGCCGGCAGGATGTCGAAGTTGAATTCGGTCTTGATGCAGACCTCGCTCAGCGTCGCGGCACCGATCAGCAACTGGTAGACCGTGGGCAGGGCTTCCTTCTTGGTGATGCCGGCGCCGGTCGTGGCGTTGCCCTGCGGGTCCATGTCGATCAGCAGCACGCGCTGGCCTTCGGCGCCGAGCGAGGCAGCCAGATTGACGGCGGTGGTCGTCTTGCCGACGCCGCCCTTCTGGTTGGTTATGGCGAGTACTTTCATGACCCGGCTTTCAGAATGATCAAATGGCGTTCGGCATCCAGCCCTGGCACGTGGAGAGGAATAATGGCTTCCACAACGATGTCGACCGGCAGGGATTCAAGTTCAGCATCCGGACGGACGCCTTTCATGGCCAGCCAGCGCCCGCCCGGCGCCAGCAGGTGGCGGGTCAGGCTGATGAAGAGGCCGATCTCGGCAAAGGCGCGCGAACTGATCTGCGCGTATTGTCCCTGCATTTCCTCGACCCGCGCGTGATGTGCCCGAATATTCTTCAGGCCGAGTTCGATCGCCGCCTGTTGCAGGAAAGTTGCCTTCTTCTGCACGGTATCGACCATGCTGACCGACAGTTCGGGGCGGGCGATTGCCAGCGGGATGCCGGGCAGGCCGCCGCCGCTGCCGACATCGAGCAGCGCGCCGGGGCCGACCTGCGGCAGGATGGCCAGCGAATCGAGCAGGTGATGCGAAACGGCCTGGGCTGGATCGCGCAGCGCGGTCAGGTTGTAGGTCTTGTTCCATTTCAGCAGCAGGTCGCGGAAGGCGAGCAGCTTGCGCTGCGCCTCTGCCGGCAAGTCGATGCCGAGTTCGGCGAGGCCGGCGGCAAGGGTGATGGCGCTCATGCGGCCTGGCTCAGATTGAAGCGCTTGAGGTGGATCAGCAGCAGCGAAATCGCCGCCGGCGTGATGCCCTGGATGCGCGAAGCCTGGCCGATCGTTTGTGGCTTGTGCAGGGCCAGCTTCTGTTTCACTTCATTGGACAGGCCAGCGACCTTGCCGTAATCGAGATCGACCGGCAGCACCGTGTTTTCGTAGGAACTCGACTTGGCGACTTCCTCGGCCTGGCGGTCGATGTAGCCCTGGTACTTGGCGGAGATTTCCAGCTGTTCGACGACCGCCGGGTCGCTCAGCGCTTCACCTGCGCCGGGCAGCGTCAGTAGCGAGGAATAGGAGATTTCCGGGCGGCGCAGCAGTTCGAACAGGTTGTATTCATGCTCGATGGCCTTGCCGAGCACGCGCAGTGCATCCTCGGCCGGCAGGATTTTCGGATTGACCCAGGTCGCCTTCAGGCGCTCCTGCTCGGCGGCGATGGCGTCGCGTTTCTGGCAGAAGGCAGCCCAGCGGCTATCGTCGATCAGGCCGAGGGTCCGGCCCTGTTCGGTCAGGCGCAGGTCGGCGTTGTCCTCGCGCAGGCTGAGGCGGTATTCGGCGCGGCTGGTGAACATCCGGTAGGGGTCGGAAACGCCGCGCGTGATCAGGTCGTCGACCAGCACGCCGAGATAGGCCTCGTTGCGTTTCGGACACCAGCCTTCTTCGCTGCGCAGGTAGCGCACGGCGTTGACCCCGGCGAGCAGGCCTTGTGCGGCAGCCTCTTCATAGCCGGTCGTGCCGTTGATCTGGCCGGCGAAGAACAGGCCGTTGATTGCCTTGCTCTCCAGCGTGTCCTTGAGGCCGCGTGGATCGTAGAAATCGTATTCGATGGCGTAGCCGGGGCGCAGGATGTGGCAGTTTTCCATGCCGCGGATCGAGCGCACCAGCGCCAGCTGGATGTCGAAAGGCAGGCTGGTGGAGACGCCGTTCGGGTAGATCTCGTGCGTCGTCAGGCCTTCCGGTTCGAGGAAGACATTGTGCTGGTTCTTGTCGGCGAAGCGGTGGATCTTGTCTTCGATCGACGGGCAGTAGCGCGGGCCGACGCCTTCGATGACGCCGGTGTACATCGGCGAACGGTCGAGGCCGCTGCGGATGATGTCGTGCGTGCGCTCGTTGGTTTCGGTGATCCAGCACGGCAGCTGGCGCGGATGCCGGGCGGCGTTGCCGAGGAAGGAAAAGACCGGCAGCGGATCGTCCGAGTGCTGCTCTTCCATCACCGAGAAATCGATGGTCTTGCCGTCGAGACGCGGCGGCGTGCCGGTCTTCAGGCGGCCTTGCGGCAGATTGAGTTCCTTGAGGCGGGCCGCCAGCGACACCGAGGGTGGATCGCCCATGCGGCCGCCGGTGTAGTTTTCCAGGCCGACGTGGATCTTGCCGTTGAGGAAGGTGCCAGCGGTCAACACCACGGAATCGGCCAAAAAGCGGATGCCAAGCTGGGTGACGGCGCCGCAGACCTTGTCGCCTTCGACGATCAGGTCGTCGCAGGCTTCGGCGAAAATGGTCAGGTTGGGCTGGTTTTCCAGGCGCGAACGGATTGCCTGCTTGTACAGCACGCGGTCGGCCTGGGCGCGGGTGGCGCGTACGGCCGGGCCTTTCGATGCGTTCAAAATGCGGAACTGGATGCCGGCTTCGTCGGTGGCTGCCGCCATCGCGCCGCCCAGCGCATCGACCTCGCGCACCAGATGACCCTTGCCGATGCCGCCGATCGACGGGTTGCAGCTCATCGCGCCGAGCGTGTCGAGATTGTGGGTCAGCAAGAGCGTGTTTGCCCCCATCCGCGCCGCGGCCAGCGCAGCCTCGGTGCCGGCATGACCGCCGCCGACAACGATGACATCAAAACGGGTGGGATAGAGCATGGGAATAGCCTTGCTGCGGTGCAGTATCGGGAGCCGGATTTTACGTCAGGTCGCTGAAAAATCGAAGTTTTCGCCGCCCAGCTTCGCCGCGCTGCCGATCTGTTTGTCCGCGATGGATTTGCGGTCGCATGCCCCGCATGCCTTGCCCTGCCTGCCGAACTCAAGTAACTTGCCAAGATTCGCACTAGGCAAGCAAATAGCATGAGCGCTCTCGATAACGACGAGATGCTGCTGGTTTTGCAGCAGTCACTGACAAAAAAGCGGGTTTTGATCGTCGACCGGCACCCGCCGGCGCGCGAATCGCTGCGCCTGATGCTGGCTGCGCTCGGGGTGACTGCCGTTCACGGCGCCGGCAATTCGGCCGAGGTGATTCGCCAGGTCAAGGCCAACCGTTTCGATATCGTGTTGTCCGACTTCGTTCTCGATGACGGCCGCGATGGTCAGCAGTTGCTTGAAGAACTGCGGCATGCCCACCTGATTCCGCTCGGCACGGTCTATCTGATCATCACCAGCGAACGCGGTTACACCAATGTCGTGTCGATGGCCGAACTGGCGCCGGATGATTACCTGATCAAGCCGTTTACTGCCGACCAGTTGCAGGCCCGCCTGGTCAAGGCGATATTCAAGAAACACGTGCTGCGCCGGATTTACGAGCAGATCGAGCGCGGTGCCCTGCAGGAGGCGATTGCCGCCTGTGACCGGGTGATCCAGCAGCAACCGGCCTACATGTACGACGCGCTGCGTTTCAAGGGCGAATTGCTGCATACCCTGGGCAAGACGGCGGAAGCCGAAGAAGTGTTCCGCCGCGTGCTCGAAGGCCGTGTCGTGCCTTGGGCCAAGATGGGTCTGGCCACCGCCTTGCGTGATCGCGGGGCGCTTGACGAGGCGGGCGAACTGGCCGAGCAGGTGCTGGAAGAGGCACCGGAGTTCCTCTCCGCCTACGATTTCCTGGCTTCCGTGCATGAGGCCAAGGGCCGTCTGGTCGACGCCCAGCAAGTGTTGCAGCGGGCGGCCGATGCCTCGCCGCACAACACCATCCGGCAGCGGCTGGTTGGCGATACGGCGGCGCGCAACAAGGATCTGCTGGGGGCCGAAAAGGCCTATGGCAAGGTGATCGATCGCAGTCGTGGCTCCAGCCTGCGCACGGTGGACGACTTCGCCAACCTGTCGCGGGTACTTGTTGAAAAAGGCGATGTCGCTGCTTCACGCAAGATCACTGCCGACATGAAGCGCGAATGGCGCGGCGACAAGCAGGCCGAACTGGCGGCACTGGTCACCGAGAGCCTTTGCCTCGACATGGAAGGCTCGCCGGACAAGGCGCAGGGCCTGGTCGAGCAGGCCATTGCCTTGCAGCAGGAGGTGGTTGCCGAGGCCAGCGCCAAGGGCAAGCATGTTTCGCAGCGTCTGGCCGTCGATCTGGCGCATGCCTGCTACGCCACCGGCAAGCAGGAGGCGGCACAGAAAATCATGCGTCAGGTCGCCGCCGAAAATCATGAGGACCCGCATCTGATCGGACACATCACCAGCGTGTTCGAAAAGACCGGGCAGCCGGATGCGGGCAAGGCCTTGCTCGATCAGGTCGGCAAACAGATCATCGAACTCAACAACAAGGGCGTCATGGCGGCGCGCAATGGCGATCTGGAAGGTGCCGTCGAGTTGCTGATCCAGGCGGCCGAACAGGTGCCCAACCTGCAGTTCCTGGTCAATGCCGCGAAGGCGATTTTCACCCTGCTCGACAAAAAGGGTTGGGACAGCGAACTGGCGGCTCGCGCGCAGGATTATCTGCAACGCGCCCAGCGCAAGGATCGCAAGAGCCCCAAGGTGGCCTCGGCGCGCGAACTCTATGTCACGGTTGCCAACAAATACGGCATCGAAGTCGACGCGGCCTGAACGGCGTTTGCCCGCAGCAACATCCTGAAACCATTTATTCTGCGGCGGGCGTCCATCGACCGGGGGGCTCGGGCGTTATTCGTTCATCTCACCGCCTGAATGTCCGGAGTTTGCTATGCGCCGCCTGCCTCTTTACTTGCGTCTGTTCCTGATCCTGTTTGCCGTGCTGGCCTCAGCGACGGCGCAGGCCGATCCACCGGCCCGGGTCGGGCGTCTGGCGCTGGTTGAAAATGGCGTCAATTTCCGGGTTGACCGTGACGACGAAGGCGGGCCGGCCAGCATCAACTGGCCGATCAGCAGCGGTGCGCTACTCGAGAGTGAACGCCGCGGCCGTGCCGAGGTCTGGGTCGGCTCCACGGCTTTTCGTCTGGCCGGCGGTACCAGCCTCGCCTTTCCGGTGCTCGATGATCGCGAAGTCAGGCTGCAGCTGCTGCGCGGCACGCTGGCGGTGAGCATTCTCGACCCCGAGCAGAGCAACGACGTGACGGTGCAGACGCCGGAAGGCCGTATCCGCTTTGCGACGCCGGGGCGTTTTCGCATCGACGTTTTCTCCGATCACACCGAGTTGACCGCCCAGGCCGGACAGGCGATGTTCAATGACGGCGAGCGCAACACGCCGGTGCGGGCGGGCCAGAAGGCCAGCCTCTACGCCGGCGAACCGCTTCGCAGCGCGGCCGATTACGACCGCGACGCCTTCGATTACTGGGTTGCCGAGCGCGAGAATGCCGCCCTCGCCAGCCAGTCACGGCGCCATGTTTCACCGGCGATGACCGGTTACCAGGATCTGGACGCTTACGGCGACTGGCAAGCCCAGACCGAATACGGTGCCGTCTGGTATCCGCGCGCCGTCGCCGACGACTGGGCGCCCTACCGGGTCGGGCGCTGGGTCTGGGTTGCGCCCTGGGGCTGGACCTGGGTCGATCAGGCCCCCTGGGGGTTTGCCCCCTTCCATTACGGCCGCTGGGTGCAGGTGCGCGGGCGCTGGGGTTGGGCGCCGGGAACGTATGTTGCCCGTCCGGTCTATGCGCCGGCCCTGGTGGCCTGGATCGGCAATCCGGGCTGGAGCGCCAGTTTCAGTTTTGGTGCGGCGCCGGCGGTCGGCTGGTTCCCGCTCGCGCCGCGCGAAGTCTATGTGCCCGGTTTTCATGCCAGTTCGGCCTATGTGCATCGGGTCAACCATGCGCATATCCGCGACATGGGCCTGGTTGACCGGGCAATGCGCCATGGTCCGCCGCAATCCTATGTCCATCGCGCCCTGCCGCAAGCAGTGACGGTCGTGCCTTCGGCCTTCCTGCGCGAAGGACGGCCGATCAACGCCGGCGACATGGGGCGGCACGAGCGGCGTGATCTGGAGCGGGCGCCGCAGGTTCGCGCCGCGCCCGACAACGTGTTGCGGCCGCCGGCCGGTGGGCGCCAGTTGCGTGATGAGAGCCGCCGCGACGCAGGCATGCCGTCTGCTGAAGGCCGGCCGTTCCGGCGCGATGATGTGGCGCGTCAGCCTGTGCTGCAGGGTGAGCCGCGCAGTCGTGATGGCATGCCGGCGGGCGATGCCGATGGTCGCCGACGTGACGTGATGCCCGGTCGTTTGCCCGAACGTAGCGAGGATGGGCGGCGTCCCCCCGTTGTGCGTGAAAATTCGCTGTCGCCGCAAACCTTGCCCGCTGTCGATGCACCGCGCCAGGAACGGGACGGCCGGCGTCCGGGCTTCACGCGTCCGGAGCGCGAAATCGCCCGTCCGGTCGACGCGCCAAAAACACCGGAAATGCCGGCGGTGCGTGAAGAACGGCGTCCGGCTGTGTTGCGTGAAAACCCGTCGCTACCGTCTGCGGGCGGCGATATGCCGCGCCAGGATGGTGACGGCCGGCGTCCGGGCTTCACGCGTCAGGAGCGTGAAGTGGTCCGTCCGGTCGACGCCCAAAAAACACCGGAAATGCCGGCGATGCGTGAAGAGCGGCGTCCGGCTGTGCTGCGTGAAAACCCGTCGCAACCATCTGCGGGCGGCGATATGCCGCGCCAGGATGGTGACAGCCGGCGTCCGGGTTTCACACGTCGGGAGCGCGAAGTCGCCCGTCCGGTCGACCTACCGAGAACCCAGGAAATGCCCGTCGTTCGCGAAGAGTGGCGGCCGCCCGTGGTGCGCGAGGCGCCGGCATTCCAGCCTGCTGCTGTCGAGCCGCAAGTTCGCCAGCGCGAAATCCAGCGCCCGGATTTTTCGCGACAGGAACGCGAGATGCAACGTCCGGTCGACATGCCGCGTCAGCGCGAAATGCCGCAGGCCGCGCCCGCCCCGGCTCGCGAAGCGCCGCAGGGCGACAAGCGTGGCGAACGTCGGCGCGAGCGCGACGAGCGTTGATTGCTGAAAATGAAAACCGGTCGGCCGCAGCGGTCGACCGGTAAAAAAAGCCGTTTTTACTTTTGCTTGTGACCGAGGCCGAGATAGGCCTCGATGACGCGCGGGTCGGCGGCCAGTTCGGCGCTCGGGCCGGACAGCGAGACTTCGCCGGTTTCCAGCACGTAGCCGTAATCGGCGATCTGCAGCGCGGCGCGCGCGTTCTGCTCGACGAGCAGGATGGCGACGCCGGTCTGTTTCAGTTCGGCGATGATGCGGAAGATTTCCTTGATGATCAGCGGTGCCAGGCCGAGGCTGGGCTCGTCGAGCATCAAGAGCTTGGGCTTGGCCATCAGGGCGCGGCCCATCGCCAGCATCTGGCGTTCGCCGCCGGACAACGTGCCGGCCAGTTGGGCGCGGCGTTCTTCGAGACGCGGGAAGAGCTCGAAGACCTCGTCCATGGTTTCCATCTGGTCGCGGTGGCCGGTGCGGTAGCGGTCGAAGGCGCCGAGCAGCAGGTTGTCTTCGACGCTCATTTCGGCGAACAGCTCGCGCTTTTCCGGAACCAGCGTCATGCCCTGGCGGACCAGGGTTTCGACTTCGCGTTCGCGGCCCTGGGCATGGCCCATGTAGACGATCTCGCCGTCGGCCGGCAAGAGGCCCATCAGCGAGGCGAGCAAGGTGGTCTTGCCGGCGCCGTTCGGGCCGATCACGGTGACGATTTCGCCGCGCCGGATGGTCAGGTTCACTTCGTGCAGCGCCTCGACCTTGCCGTAGGCGACGCGCAGGTTCTTGACGTCGAGGATGACCTCGTGGTCGTGCAGGTGTGCGTGCTTGCTCATCATTCGACTCCGCCGAGATAGGCTTCGAGCACCTTCGGGTCGCGCTGGACCTCTTCCGGTTTGCCCTCGGCGATCTTCTCGCCGAATTCCATGACCACGACGCGATCGGCCAGGCCCATGACGAAATCCATGTCGTGTTCGACGAGCAGGATGCCCATGCCTTCGGCACGCAGTTTCTTGAGCAGTTCGCCGAGCGCGACCTTTTCCTGGTAACGCAGGCCGGCGGCCGGTTCGTCGAGGAGCAGCAGGCAGGGATCGGAGGCGAGCGCGCGGGCGATTTCGACGATGCGCTGCTGGCCGAGTGCCAGGCTGCCGGCCGCATCGAACATGTGGTCCTTGAGACCGACCCGCTCGATCTGGCGGGCGGCTTCGGCGAGCAGGCCTTGCTCTTCGGCACGGTCGAGGCGCAGTGCCGCGGCCAGCACGCCCTTGCTGCCGCGCAGATGGGCGCCGATCGCGACGTTTTCGAGCACGCTCATGTTGCCGAGCAGGCGGACGTGCTGGAAGGTGCGGCTCATGCCGCGGCGGGCGATGTCGCGTGCCAGCAGCTTGCCGGTCGACTCGCCGAGAAAGGCGATTTTGCCGGAAGTGGCGGGGCTGACCGCCGAGATGCAGTTGAACATCGTGCTCTTGCCGGCGCCGTTCGGGCCGATCAGCGCCATCACTTCGCCCGCTTGTACCGACAGCGACATGTTGTTGTTGGCGACCAGGCCGCCGAAACGCTTGGTGACTTCCTCGGCCGTCAGCAACACGGTGCCGGCGGCGTTAGCCGCGCGTTTGGGCAGCATTTCCGCCTGCGGCACGGCACGTTGCAGCGAACGAGCCGGCAGGCGGCGCAGGATGACCGGCCACAGGCCGTCGCGCGCTTTCTGCAGGATCAGCACCATGGCGATGCCGAACACGATGATCTCGAAATTGCCGCTCTGGCCGAGAATCTGCGGCAGCCAGTCCTGCAGCCACTGCTTGAGGATGGTGATCAGGCCGGCACCGAGCACGGCGCCCCAGACGTGGCCGATGCCGCCGACGACGCCCATGAACAGGTATTCGATGCCCTGCGCGATGGCGAACGGCGTCGGATTGACGAAGCGCTGCAGGTGCGCGTACAGCCAGCCCGAGATGCTGGCGAGCAGCGCCGCGATCAGGAAGATGACGATCTTGGTGTGCGGCGTATTGACGCCCATCGCCTCGGCCATCACGCTGCCGCCCTTGAGGGCGCGAATGGCACGACCCTGGCGCGAATCGAGCAGGTTGCGCACGGCCAGGATGGCAAGCAGCACGACCAGCCAGATCAGGTAGAAAAATTCACGCCCCGACTTCATGTCCCAGCCGAACAGCGAAACGGCCGGGATGCCGGTGATGCCGGTATGGCCGCCGAGCAATTCGAGATTGCCGAACAGGAAATACAGGCTGATGCCCCAGGCAATGGTGCCGAGCGGCAGGTAATGGCCGCCCATGCGCAGGGTGATGAAACCGAGCAGGAAGGCGACGCTGCCGGTCAGGACAAGACCGATGAACAAGGTCGCCCACGGCGAGAAGCCGTAGCTCGTGGTCAGGTAGGCAGTGGTGTAGGCGCCGAGCCCGACGAAGGCCGCCTGGCCGAACGAGGTCAGACCACCGACCCCGGTCAGCAGCACGAGGCCGACGACGACGACGGCGTAGAGGCCGATGTAGTTGAGCAGCGTGACGTGGAATTCGGGCAGGACCTGCGGCGCAATGCCGAGCAGGACGATGAAAATGGCGAGCGGGAGGTGGCGCATCACTCGGTCGCCTCCGAAAGGTTGTGCATGATTGAAAATTCTGTCTGTCGGCGACAAGCGCGGTGCGCCGTACTCGCATCCCCGCCAAGCGGGGCCCCTGCTCGGTGGCGCATCACTCTTCCTCCTCCTCGACATGCTTGGAGGTCAGCGAGCGCCACAGCAGCACCGGGATGATCAGCGTGAACACGATGACTTCCTTGAAGGCGCTGGCGTAGAACGACGAATAGGATTCGAGCAGGCCGACCAGGATGGCGCCGAGCGCGGCGACCGGATAGGAGGCGAGGCCGCCGATGATGGCGCCGACGAAGCCTTTCAGGCCGATCAGGAAGCCGGAGTCGTAGTAGATGGTGGTGATCGGCGCAATCAGGATGCCGGAGAAGGCACCGATCGCGGCCGCCAGCGTCAGGCAGAGCTTGCCGGCGAGGGCGGGCGGGATGCCCATCAGGCGGGCGCCGGTGCGGTTCATCGCGGTGGCGCGCAGCGCCTTGCCGTAGATGGTGCGCTCGAAGAAGAAATAGAGGCCGATGATCAGTGCCGCCGAGGCGACGACGACGAGCACGGTCTGTCCTTGCAGCGGCGCGCCGGCCAGCTCGAAGCTGATTTCGGTGAAGGGCGGCGTGCGCGAGCCTTCGGCGCCGAAGAAGAGCAGGCCGAGGCCGATCAGCGCGACGTGCACGGCGACCGAGACGATCAGCAGCACGAGTACCGAGGCGTTCGCCAGCGGCTGGAAGGCAAGGCGGTAGATCATCGGGCCGAGCGGCACGACGAGCAGCATGGCAATCACCACCTGCAGCCAGAGCGGCAGCTCGGTCGGCGGGATGGCGAACAAGCCGGCAGCAGCGAGCAGCGGCAGGCCGACATTGAAGATGAGCAGCGGCGGCAGCTTGGCGTAGCGTTTTTCGCGCAGCAGCTGAAAGCCGTCGAGCACGGCGATGGTCGCGCCCAGCCCGACCAGCAGCCAGATCGTGCCCGGCACCTTGCCAGCCTGCAGCGAGGCAAGGGTCAGGGCGCCGTAGGCGACGAATTCGCCCTGCGGGATGAAAATGACGCGGGTGACCGCGAAGACCAGCACCAGCGCAAGCGCCAGCAGGGCGTAGATGGCCCCGTTGGTGATGCCGTCCTGGCCGAGAAGAAGAAGGATTTGAAGGTCCATGGCTTACCGATGGCTGCTTGCCGGCGCCGGCAAAAATGCACCGCCGGCCGTGGGATCACGGCCGGCGGCGGGATTGGGCCAGCGTGGAGCGGCTAGATTATTTGACCAGTTTCCAGGCGTTGTTTTCGATGGTGGCCATGACGCGGGCGCGCTGGTCATATCCCTGGTGGTCGTTGGGCGTCAGGTTGAAGATGCCGTGTGCGGCCGGCAGGTTCTTGGTGCCTTCGATGGCATCGCGCAGGGCGCGGCGGAACTCGACGCTACCCGGCTTGGCCTTCTTGAGGGCGACCGGAATGGCGCTGCCGAGCAGCACGCCGGCGTCCCAGGCGTGACCGCCGAAGGAGCTGACGCTGCCCTTGCCGTAGGCGGCTTCGTACTTGTTCACGTATTCCAGGGCCGACTTCTTGACCGGATTGTCGTTCGGCAGCTGGTTGGCGATGACCATCGGGCCGACCGGCAGGAAGGCGCCTTCGACGTCCTTGCCGCCGACGCGCAGGAAGTCGTTGTTGGCGACGCCGTGCGTTTGATAGATCAGGCCCTTGTAGCCCTTTTCCTTGAGCGCCTTCTGCGGCAGCACGGCCGGCGTGCCGGCGCCGCCGACCATGATGGCATCCGGCTTGGCAGCCATGATCTTGAGGATCTGGCCGGTCACCGAGGTGTCGTTGCGCTGGTAGCGTTCGCTGGCGACGATCTTCAGCTTGCGCGCTTCGGCGATCTTGGCGAATTCCTTGTACCAGCCTTCGCCGTAGGCATCGGCAAAGCCGATGAAGGCAACATTTTGTACGCCCTTGTCGGTCATGTGCTGGACGATGGCGGTCGCCATGTGTGCGTCGTTCTGGGCCGTCTTGAAGACCCAGTGGCGCTTGGCGTCCATGGGTTCGACGACGATCGCCGAGCCGGCCATGGAAATCATCGGCGTTTCGTTGTCGACCGCTACGTCCATCATGGCCAGCGAGTTCGGCGTCGTGCTCGACCCAATCACGACATCGACCTTGTTTTCGCTGATCAGCTTCTTGATGTTCTTGGCGGCAGCGGTCGGGTCGGTGGCATCGTCGAGGACGATGTAATTCACCTTCTGGCCGCCGATGCTGGCCGGCAGCAGGGCAATCGTGTTCTTTTCCGGGATGCCGAGCGAGGCAGCCGGGCCGGTGGCTGAAACGGAAACGCCGACATTGATGTCAGCGAAGGCGGCGGCAGAGAATGCAGCGAGAACAGCCAGAGCCAGCTTTTTGGACATGATTTGCTCCATGGACGGATGTCGAAAAGACGAAATTTTAACACGGTAGCGGCCGGACTCCTGCCCGGCCGCGCCTTGGCGGAGATAGTCGTTGCTATTTAGCCAGCTTCCAGGCGCCGTCCTGGATGTTGACCATGACGCGGGCGCGCTGGTCAAAGCCGAGGTGATCGGTCGGACTCATGTTGAAGACGCCGTGCGCAGCCGGCAGGTTCTTCGTTGCTTCCAGCGCATCGCGCAGCGCCAGGCGGAACTCGCGGCTGCCCGGCTGGGCCTTTTTCAGTGCCGCGGGAATGGCATTGCCGAGCAGCAGGCCGGCATCCCAGGCATAGCCGCCGAAGGCGCTGATACTGCCCTTGCCATGCACGGCTTCGTACTTGCTGACATATTCGCTGGCGGCTTTCTTGACCGGGTTGTCGGCCGGCAGTTGCGCCGCAACCAGCACCGGGCCGGTCGGCAGCACGGTGCCTTCGCAATCCTTGCCGCAGACGCGCAGGAAGTCGTTGTTGGCGACGCCGTGCGTCTGGTAGATCAGGCCCTTGAATCCCTTTTCCTTGAGCGACTTCTGCGGCAGCGCGGCCGGCGTGCCGGCGCCGCCGATCAGGATGGCGTCCGGCTTGGCGGCAAGCAGCTTGAGGACCTGGCCGGTGACGCTGGTGTCGGTGCGGTTGAAGCGCTCGTTGCCGACCAGCTTGAGCTTGCGCACTTCGGCCAGCTTGGAGAATTCGTTCCACCAGCCTTCGCCGTAGGCGTCGGAAAAGCCGATGTAGGCGACGCTCTTCGCGTTGTTGCTGGTCATGTGCTCGATGATCGCGGTGGACATCTGTGCATCGTTCTGTGGCGTCTTGAACACCCAGCGCCGCTTGTCGTCCATCGGTTCGACGATGCGTGCCGAGGCGGCGAGCGCGATCATCGGCGTCTCGTTTTCGGCGGCGACGTCGATCATGGCCAGCGCATTGGGCGTCGTCGTCGAACCGATCACGATATCGACCCGGCTCTCGCTGATCAGCTTTTTCGTGTTTTTGACCGCCGTGGTCGTATCGGAAGCATCGTCGAGCACGATGTAGTTGACCTTCTGACCGGCGATGGTTTTCGGCAGCAGCTCGATGGTGTTCTTTTCCGGAATGCCGAGCGAAGCGGCCGGCCCGGTGGCCGACAGGGTCACGCCGACATTGATGTCGGCCAGGGCGTTGGCGGCGAATGCGGCGAGCAGCGTGGCGAGCAATTTTTGCTTCATTTTGTCTCCCTATAGTGAATTGATTCTGCAAAGGTGAAAACAGTATGCCCTGCCGGCTTTTCCCGCAAGTCGTCCAGGCCATGCCTCATGCTAAAGTCAGCGTTTTCTGCACAACAGGTTCTGCCATGTTCTCTGGAATCATCGCGGCGGTTGGCCGCATCACCCATCTGACGCCGCGCGAAGTCGGCTACCGCCTGACCGTCGACGCCGGCAAGCTCGATATCGGCGAAGTTCAGCTCGGCGACTCGATCGCCCACAACGGCGTCTGCCTGACCGTGGTTGCCCGCGAAGGCAGTCAATTCATGGTCGATGTCTCGCCCGAAACCTTGTCCTGCACCGTCGGTCTGGATGCGCCCGGTCCGGTCAACCTGGAAAAAGCCCTGCGTTTGAACGACGTCATCGGCGGTCACCTGGTTTCCGGCCACGTCGATGGCGTCGGCGAAGTGCTGCGCTTCGATCCGGTCGGCGACAACCGCCTGCTCGAAATCCGCGCCCCGAAGGACATCGCGAAGTTCATCGCGCGCAAGGGTTCGATCACCGTCAACGGCACCAGCCTGACCACCAATGACGTGAATGGCACCGATTTCACCATCAACCTGATCCCGCACACGCTGGAAAACACCACGCTGCAATACCTGCAGGCCGGCAGCCGGGTCAATCTCGAGATCGACCTGCTCGCCCGCTACTGCGAGCGTCTGCTCAGCGCCGACAAGGCGGACTGAGCGCCAGCGGTCAACCGGTGGCCTGGGCCTGTTTTGCCCGGGCTTCGAGTGTTGCCTGGGGCGGACGGTCGGCGCGCTGCGACCAGGCCCAGATACTTTCGCGGGCCAGCGGGTGAATGGGCGACAGCGTCGTCCACAGGCGGTGAATTTCCTGGGCAATGGCGCGCAACTGCCAGCGTCCCTCCTGGGCAGCCATGGCCAGTTCGTGCAGGGAGGAGCCGTCCTCATGCAGGCCGGTATCGATCATTCCCCAGAATTGCAGGTCGACGCCCAAGTCGGCCAGATCTCTTTCCAGGCGTTCGATGCGCTGACTGATCAGCATGACGATTTCATGCTCGCCATGGAGGCGGGCAATCGACTGCCAGTCCTGGATGCTGGTCGATATCTCGACCAGGCTGGACAGGGTCTGGCCATAGGTTTGCGGCTGCCGGGCAGTGCTTTCCGGCAGGAAGCGGGCAATCAGGACATTGGCGAACTGATGGTTGAGCTTGCCCTGGTTCAGGCGCAGGATGACGCGGATGTCTTCCGGCGCCGGTGTGCCGCTCTTGCCCGAGATCAAGGTCGCGGCAAGCTCGGCTACTGCCAGTAGTTGGCCGAGCGTGCTGATTTCGCAGGCGTCAAGGCCACGCGGGTAACCGCTGGCGTCAAGCCGCTCATGATGTTCGAGCACGGCCCGGCCGACTTCCTGCGCCCACTCCGGAAAACGCTCGAGCACCAGATGGGCGAGCACCGGGTGAGCATAGATGTGATGCCGTTCCTGGTCGGTGAGGGAATGCTCCGCATCGAGAAACTCCGAATTGATGTGAAGCAGGCCGATGTCGTGAAAGAGTCCGCTTGCTGCCGCATTGGTGATTTCATGCTGTGGCGCGTGTGTATGCATGGCGAGCACGGCGGCACAGAGTGCCACCTCGAGGCTGTGCCGATAGATTTTCGGGGCTTCTTCCCTGGCGACGGTCAACTTGAAGGCGAGCACGGGATTGATCGGCAGACGGGCAAAAATATCGACCAGCTTTGTCTTTTCGCTGCTGCTGCAGAGTAGTTCGCCGAAGGCCGTTTCATCGATCAGGTTTGCAATCGTCTCGGCGATGGAATCGGCACTGACCGCGTTGTCGACCGACAGGCATTCATCAAGAGGGAGCAGCAGTTTGTGATTGACCAGCTTGTCGTACAAGGAGTCTGAAATGTGTACGCCGGAGTTGATCAGCTTGATGCCATTCTCGGCGTGCACCGGGCGCACCGTGACGACCGGGTGTCTTTGCGACAGGGCGACAATTTTTTCGATGTAATGCGGCGTGTTCTGCATGTCTTTTCTCTTCGGATCTCCGCGCTCACATCGGTCGTAACGGCCGCCGATTCGCGGTTTTCGGCCGCTATTGCCAGTCGGTCGATATCCGGGAAGTATGAGCCGGTGGGTGCGCAAAGCCAAGACAATTGATTAAGGGCAAATCAGCTTGATGGCGCCACTTTCTGCGACAATTTGCCACACTTGCATCTCCTGCCCCAAGCCTTAGAATTCGCGCACCCCAAACCCCTGTTTTTCGCGGGTTTTGTCCATTTCACCGATTGCCCTCTACTGTGACTGCCGTTTCGCTGCCCCCGCTGGATCGTTCCGAAGTCAAGGCGACGCTCGGCGAGCGCCTGATCAACGGGCTGGTCGTGCTGGCGCTGCATCTGCTGCTGCTCTACGCGGCGCTTTATGTTTCGGTGAAGAACGAACTGGTCGAACTGCCGACCAGCATCAGCGTCCGCCTGCTGCCCATGCTTGAGGAGCGCAAGCCGGATCTGCCGGCCCGGCCCTTGCCGCCGCCACCGAAGGCGGTGCCGCAGGTACACAAGCCGGTGCAGGCGGCGCCGGTCCTTGCTGTCGAAACGCCGATGGCAGCGCCGGCGACCTTTGTTGTCGCGCCGCAGCCACCGGCCCCGCCCGCCCCGCCGGCGATTGCACCGCCGGCGCCGGTCGCCGTCGTCGCGGCCCGTTTCGATGCCGATTACCTGCATAACCCGAAGCCGGCATACCCGGCGATTTCGCGGCGCAATGGCGAAGAGGGCAAGGTTTTGTTGAAGGTCCGGGTCAGCCCGCAGGGCGCGGCGCTGGAGGTGGCAGTCTCACGTTCCAGCGGTTTCAGCCGTCTCGATACGGCGGCCCTGGATGCCGTGACGCGCTGGCGCTTCGTGCCGGCCCGGCGCGGCGATGAAGCGGTTGAATCCTCGGTGATCGTGCCGGTCACCTTCGCGCTCGAATAAGGAAAGGACAAATATGGAATCGCAAATGGGCCTGGCCCACTTCTGGGGTCAAGGCGATCTGGTCACCCACACCACGGCAGTCATTCTCGCCCTGCTCTCGCTGGCTTCCTGGTCGGTGATTGTCAGCAAGCTGCTCTCCTTGTGGCGCGCCTCGCGTCTACAGGAGCGGGCGCTGACCGGGTTCTGGAATGCCGATTCCCTGCCCGAGGCACTCGAAGGCTTGCGTCGCGACGATGTCTCCGGCGTGTTTTCCGGTCTGGCGCTGACTGGCGCACATGCCGCCCAGGCGCACCAGCAGAATGCGGCGCGCGGCATCGGTGCCGGCGTCAATGCCAGCGAGTTCGTGACGCGCGCGATGCGCTCGCACATCGTCAATACCCAGGCCCGCAACGAGCGCGGCCTGACCTTCCTCGCCTCGGTCGGATCAACCGCGCCCTTCATCGGCCTGTTCGGCACGGTGTGGGGCATCTACCACGCTCTGGTCAGCCTCTCCGGCGCGACGCAGGTGGTACTCGACAAGGTCGCCGGGCCGGTCGGCGAGGCGCTGATCATGACCGCGGCTGGCCTCTTCGTCGCGATTCCGGCGGTGCTTGCCTACAATGCCTTTACCCGCGCCAATCGCCTGGTCGCCGTGCAGCTCGACGGTTTCGCGCACGACCTGCATGCCTACCTGACCACCGGCGTGCGCGTTGGCGGCAATGCCAATCTGGTCAGTCTCGACGCCGCGCGCGGCAACCGGCAGGGCTGAGCCATGGCTTTCGGCAGTTTCGACGAGAGCAGCAGCGGCCAGCCGATGGCCGAGATCAACACGACGCCGCTGGTCGACGTGATGCTCGTCCTGCTCGTCATCTTCATCATCACCGCACCGCTCTTCCACCAGGCGGTGCCGATCGACCTGCCACAGGTCAGCGCGACCAAGCTCGAAGACAAGCCAGTCGTCATCCAGCTGGCGATCGACGCCGACGGCAATATCTTCTGGGACGGCGCCGCCATCGCGCGGGCCGATCTCGATGCGCGCTTTGCCGAAGCCAGCGCGCGCCAGCCCGAGCTGCACCTGCGCGCCGATCGCGGCGTGCGCTACGAAAAGGTGGCCGACGTGATGGCCGCGGCGCAGCGTGCCCACATCGTCAAGATTGCATTTCTGACCGATCCGGCACGTTGACCGCTGGCGATCCCTGCTTATGCCGGGTTTTCCGGCAAGCAATGGCGGCGGATGACTTCCAGCATGCTGTCGGCGCGGAAGGGCTTGGCGATGAAATCGTCCATGCCGGCCGCCAGGCAGTTGTCGCGGTCGGCACTCATGGCATTGGCGGTGAGTGCAATGATCGGCAGGCGTGGCCGGCCGGATTCGCGTTCGCGCGCACGTAGCTGGCGGGTTGCTTCGAGGCCGTCCATATTGGGCATCTGCATGTCCATCAGGGCCAGGTCGAAATCCGCGGTGGCGCAGGCGGCCAGCGCCTGCAGCCCGTCTTCGGCAAGGGTAACCTCACAGCCGAACTTGGCGAGCAATTTCCGGCCGAGAATCTGGTTGACCGGTGTGTCTTCGACGAGCAGGATTTTCTTGCCGGCCAGGCTGTTGTCCGGGACCGGCGTGCTGGCCGGGGCACTGGCCCTGGCGTGTGGTGTTTCGCTCATCCGGCAGTTGATCGAGAAGCTGAAAGTGCTGCCCTGGCCGGGCTGGCTGACGACATTGATCTCGCCGCCGAGCAACTTGACCAGACGGCTGACAATTGCCAGGCCGAGGCCGGTGCCGCCGTACTTGCGCGTGGTTGAGCTCTCCGCCTGGGAAAACGGGGCAAAGATCATTTCCAGTTTGTCGGACGGGATGCCGATCCCGGTATCGACGACGGAAAAGTGCAGTTTCAGGGCGTCGACCGTTGCCAGCGGCTCGGCGCTGACCCGGATGCTGACACTGCCGTGCTCGGTGAATTTGAGCGCGTTGGCGACGAGATTGCTGAGAATCTGGCGCAGGCGGACCGGGTCGCTGACGATCTGGGCGGGCAAGTCAGGGGCAGCCTGCCAGCTCAGGGTCAGGCCTTTTTCGCTGGCCTGGGCCGAGTAGATGCCGACCATGCTGTCGAGCATTGCGGGCAGATTGAGCGGGACTTTTTCCAGGCTGAGCTGGCCGGCATCGATCTTGGAGAAGTCGAGGATGTCGTTGAGCACGCGCATCAGGCTTTCGCCGGAGAGCTTGACCCAGGTCAGGTATTCGCGCTGCTCGGCGGTCAACTCGGTAGACAGGGCCAAATCGGTCATGCCGAGAATGCCGTTCATCGGCGTGCGGATTTCGTGGCTGACGGTGGCCAGGAAGGCGGTCTTTTCCCGGGCGCCGGCCTCGGCGGCCTGGGCCAGGCGCTTTTCCTCGTCGCGCGCTTCGGTCAGCTCGCGAATCCGTTCGGCGATGGCGCGCGACATTGCATTGAAGGTGGCACCCAGATGCCCGACCTCGTCATCGCCTTCCGGTACCGGCGGTGGCGTCAGGTTGCCGGCGGCGACCGCCCGGCTGGCGACGGTCAGGGCACTCAGGTGGCGGGTCAGGAAATAACCGAGCAAGGCCATCAGGCCGGCCGAGAGAATGATTTCAAGCAGGGCGATGCCGACCCCCTGCTTGAACAGCTGGCCATGTGCCTGGATGATCTGCTTGAGACTGAGGCCGAAATGCAGGATGGCGAGTTTCTGGCCATAGGCGTCGACCGGAATCATCACGTCATAGCGTGGCGACGCCTTTTCATTGTCGAAGAGATGGAATTCCTTGTCCGGCAGCGGCAGTTCCTGATCGGCCGGCCAGCCGCTGCTGGCCAGGCGTTTGCCGCTGATATCGGTGACCGCAAGGTAGTCGATGCCATCGACGGCCGAACTCTCGTCGAGCACGGCCTGCACGGTGGCGTAATCGCGCTGGGCGAGTGGCGCGACGATGGCGGCAATCAGCACCGGCGCAATCTGTTCGGCATGTATCCTGGCCTGGGTGCCCATGTTGTCAGTGAGCAGGCGCAGGCTGTTGGCGACGAGCAGCGTCAGCATCAGCGCTTCGACGGCAATGGCCAGCAGCAGCAGTTTTCCCCGGACGGTGCGCAGGGGGAGGAAATGCATCATTTGCCCTTGAGAATCTGCCGGGTTTCCGCCGCGTAGGGTTCCATCGCTTCGAGTTCCTTCGGCCGCAGCTTGCGATAGCCTTCGAGCTTGTTCTGCTCAAGATATTTCCGGCCCTCTTCCGAGCCGGCAAATGACCACAACGCGGCATCTATCCTGGCCTGCTGACTGCTCTGGCGCTTGTTGAGCAAATAGATGCGGCCAGCCATGGCTTCGCTCTCCGCCACGATGCGCAGGGCATCCTGTTGCTCGGCCGGGAGTTTCTGGAAGTTGGCCAGCGAGGTGAAGGCCAGCGCGGCGTCGCCGGCCAGTACCTGGCGGCTGACGCTGTCGGCCGCCGATACGTAGCGTACGGTCAACTCCTTGATATTGTTGCTTTTCAGCCAGCGCACGCCCCACATCGAAACCAGCGACGACGGCGACAGGGCGAGCACAGTCGCGCCATTGAGGTCGCCCGGCTTGCGGTACTTGCTGTCCTTCGTGACCAGGGCGACGGCCTTGAACTCGGCCTTGTAGGTGAGCAGCGGCAGATAGCCGGCATCGGTCTGGAAGAGGCGGGCCTGGTGCCCGGTGGTGATTGCCAGATCGTATTCCTGATTCAGTGCCCGGCGGCCGAACTCAGTGAAATCGGGGGCGGTCTGGATGTCGACCGGCTGACCCAGGGTGCGCTCGAGATGCAGGCGCAGCGGCTGGTACATTTCGAGAATGACGCGGGCGCTGGTGTGCGGGGCGATACCGATCTTGAAGCTGCTGCCCTGGGCGTGGGCGATGGAGGCAAAAAGGCTGGCCGACAGAAGCAGCAGCCCGAATATTTTTCTGGCAAGCATGGCGATGCCTCAGCTGTTGAGCTTTTCGAGCGCTTCGCGCAGCTTGGCCGGCTCGTCGAGGCGGAGCATGCGGCGAACAGCGGGGGTGAGCTCGTTGATTTCGGATTTGAGGACGTGACTCTTGACCTGCAGGATCTGCGACGGATGCATCGAGAAAATGCGCAGGCCCATGCCGAGCAGCAGGCGGGTCAGCGCGGTATCGCCGGCCATTTCGCCGCAGACCGAGACCGGGATGCCGACCTTTTCGGCGCTCGCCAGCGTATGCGCGATCAACATCAGCACCGCCGGGTGCAGCGGGTCGTAGAGGCTGGCGACCTGTTCGTCGGAACGGTCGATGGCCAGGGTGTACTGGATCAGGTCGTTGGTGCCGATCGACAGGAAGTCGAGGCGGCGCAGGAAGAGCCCGACGGCCAGTGCTGCAGCCGGAATCTCGATCATGCCGCCGACCTGGATGTTCTCGTCGAAGCTGATTTTCTCGCCGCGCAGGCTGGATTTGGCCTGTTCGAGCGCGGCCAGCGTCTGGTCGATCTCGTGAGCGTGCGCCAGCATCGGGATGAGCAGCTTGATCGGGCCGTATTTCGAGGCGCGCAGGATGGCCCGCAGCTGCGTCTGGAACATGCGCGGCTCGGCCAGCGACAAGCGGATGGCGCGCCGGCCGAGGGCCGGGTTGGTGTGCACGCGGTCGTTGGCGTTGTTGTCGGGACGGATGTCCTTGTCGTTGCCGAGGTCGAAGGTGCGGATGGTGACCGGCCGGCCGGCCATGCCCTTGACCACCTTCTTGTAGGCCTCGAACTGTTCCTGCTCGTCCGGCATGTCGCCACGGTCGAGGAAGAGGAATTCGGTACGGAACAGGCCGATGCCCTCGGCGCCGGCAGCGAGCGAAATCGGCACGTCGCCCGGCAGTTCGATGTTGGCAAACAGTTGCACGTCCACGCCGTCGAGGGTCTGCGATTTGGCGGTGATCAGACGCTTGAGCTTGGAGCGTTCGAGCTCGATCTGGTTCTTGCGCAGCAGGTATTCTTCAAGGACGCGCGGGTCCGGATTGACGATGACGACGCCGCGCGTGCCATCGACAATGATCTGTTCGCCGTCGCGGATCAGCGAACGGGCGTTCTCCATGCCGACCACCGACGGGATCGCCAGGCTGCGGGCGAGGATGGCGGTATGCGAGGTGGCGCCGCCGACATCGGTGATGAAGGAGGCGAAACGGTGATCCTTGAAGGTGATGACATCGGCCGGCGACAGATCGTGCGCGACGACGATGCGGCTTTCTTCCTTGATCCCCTTGGCCGGCTTGAGCACCGCCTTGCCGGGGCGGCCGAGCAGTTCCTTGATGACGCGCTCGACGACCTGGACGACGTCGAACTTGCGCTCGCGCAGGTAGGGGTCGTCAAACTGCTCGAACTGTCCGACCAGATGCTCCATCTGCTGCACCAGTGCCCATTCGGCATTGCAGCGCCGCTCGCGGATGATCTCGCACGGCTTGTCGACCAGCTCCGGGTCCTCCAGGAACATGGTGTGGATGTCGATGAAGGCGGCGAGCTCGGCCGGGGCGTGCTCGGTGGTTTCCTTCATGGTCAGCAGTTCGCTCTTGACCAGTGCGACGGCGGCTTCGAAGCGGGCAATTTCCTTGTCGACCATGCGCGGTGCGATGGTCAGGTGCGATACCTCCAGCGTTGCGTGCGACATCAGCATCGCCCGTCCGATGGCAATGCCGCCTGAAACACCGAGACCGTGCAGGGTAAAGCTCATGGCGCTTTACTCCCCTTCGCCGAAGTAGTCGGCAATCAGCGCGAGCAGCGCGGCCATGGCTTCGGTCTCGTCGGCGCCATCGGTTTCCAGCGTCACTTTCGAGCCCTTGCCGGCGGCCAGCATCATGACGCCCATGATGCTCTTGGCGTTGATGCGGCGGCTGCCCTTGCTCATCCAGACTTCGCATTGATATTTGCCGGCGAGCTGGGTCAGCTTGGCGGAGGCGCGGGCGTGCAAACCCAGCTTGTTGATGATTTCGGTTTCCGTGGTCTGCATTTCAGTATTCCTGCATGTTGATGACGCCGTCGCGGCCGCCGCTGGTGGCGCGCGTCAGCAGGGTTTCCATGCCCTTGTCGCGGTAGGTCAGGGCGCGCAGCAGCATCGGCAGATTGACGCCGGCAATACCTTCGATGCGACCCGGTTCGAGCAGCTTGAGGGCGAGATTGGCCGGGCTGGCGCCAAAGATGTCGGTGAGTACCAGTACGCCCTTGCCGTTGTCGACCAGTTGCAGCATCTGGCGGGCCAGCGGCAGGAGGTCGAGCGGGTCGTCCTGGGCGGCAACGCCGAGCTGGTTGAGCTGGACCGGGCGCTTGTTGAGGACGTGGCAGGCGTTCTGGACGAGTGCCTCGCCATAGCTGCCATGGGTGATGAGTAGAATTCCGATCATGCGTCGGATTCTACCGCCCTTTTTCAGCGCCGGCTGACGATCAGGATACCGACCACGACAAGGGCGGCACCGGCCATCTGGGCAAGCGAAATGTGCTCGTCGAGAAGCAGCCAGCCGAAGGCGATAGTGAGCAGCGGCCCGACCATGCCGAACAGCGAAGCGCGCCCGGCACCGATCCGGCGGATTGCCGCCGACTGGGCAAAGACCGGCACGATGGTGGCGAACACCGCCATCGCCAGGCCCCAGCCATAGACCGGCCAAGGCTGGATGAAGGCGGTCAACGGCTGGACAAGGGCAAAATGCAGCAAGGTGACGGCCGACGACATCAACATTGCCAGGGCCGAGAAGCGCATCGCACCGAGGCGGGCGATCATCGGCCCGCTGCCCGACAGATAGAGGGCGTAGGAGACGCTGGAGCCGAAGACCAGCGCGCCGCCGATCCAGACATCGCGCGCCTCGTTCAGGCCGAGATCGTGCATGAACGCAAAGCCGATGCCGCAATAGCAGAGCACGACGGCAACGCCCTCGCGGCGCGAGAATGGTTTGCCCTGGAAGAGCACGCCGATCAGGATGGTCAGCGTCGGGTAGGTGAACAGGATCAGGCGCTCAAGCCCGGCCGAGATGTAGGACAGCCCCCAGAAATCGAGAATGCTGGCGCCGTAATAGCCGCAGCAGCCGAGCAGGAAGAGCTTGCCCCAGTCGCCGCGGCTGAGGCTGGGGCCGGCCTTCTGCCCGGCCAGGCCGACCCAGAGGAAGACCGGCAGCGCGAAACCCATGCGCAGGGCGAGCAGGGTGATGGCATCGACGCCGTAGGGATAGGCCAGCTTGACGAAGATCGCCTTCATCGAGAAACCGAAAGCGGCGAGCAGGGCGAGGCCCGCACCAAGGGCGGCATGGCTGGGCTGGGCGTTCGTTTTTGGCAAAGTCATTCTCGTCGGGGGCGGGCAGGTAGCCATTGAATACGCCGCACAGACGCTTGGCAATTGCTAATATCCAAAGCGAGCATTCGCTGGAGACGAAACCATGTATTACGACCTGCCCGATCTGCGCCTGGTGGCCGCGATCGCCGACAGCGGCAGCCTGACGCGCGGTGCGGCGCGCGTGCATCTCGCGCCCTCCTCGGCCAGCCATCGCCTGACCCAGCTCGAAGCGGCGCTCGGTGTGCCGCTGTTCAGCCGGCATGCGCGCGGCCTGGCACCGACGCCGGCCGGCGAGTCGCTGTTGCGCCACGCGCGCCAGGTTTTCGCCCAGCTCGAACAGATGCATGCCGATCTGGCGCCCTACGCCAGCGGCCTCAACAGCCAGGTCACGGTGTTCGCCAACACCAATGCGATCAACTGCTTCCTGCCCGAGGATCTCGGCGACTTCCTGCGCGACCAGCCGCGCATCCGGGTCAGCCTGGAAGAGCAGCCGAGTCCGGCGATCATCCAGGCGGTGGCGGCCGGTCAGGTCGAGATCGGCGTGGTGGCCGCGGCGGGCAAGCCGGCCGGACTGGAAACCCTGCCCTACCGGCGCGACCGCCTGGTCCTCGTGGTGCCGGCAGCGCATCCGCTGGCAGCGCGCCCGGCCGTCGATTTTGCCGAGGTACTCGCTGAGCCCTTTGTCTGCCTGCACGCCGGCAGCGCCATCCACACCTTCATGATGAACGCCGCCGCCCAGCTCGGCGGCAATCTCGATGTGCGCATCCAGGTGCGCAGTTTCAATGCCGTCTGCCGCATGGTTGCGGCCGGTGTCGGGATCGGCATGGTGCCGCGCTCGGCAGCGCCCGGCGTAGCGGTCGACGCGATAAAAACCGTCGAAATCAACGACGCCTGGGCGCCGCGCGACCTGCAGCTGTGCGTGCGTTCGCGCGCTGCGCTGAGCCCGGCGGCCAGCGCCCTGTTCAAGCATCTCGCCGGCAAGGGCGTTACCGGCTAGGCGGGCTGCGGAAAAGGCGCGAATTCATTTAACATTGCCGCCGCAACATCGCTGCCGCCGGCCAACAAAAACAAAGGGGCCGGCTTCATGATTCTGGGAGGAATTAGATGTCTTTCATGCCATGGACGGATGCCCTTGCAATGGGCATCGCATCCATCGACAACCAGCACCGCTGGCTGGTCGATGCCACCAACCGCCTGCATGCCGAAATCAGCAAGGCGGAGCCCGAGCGCAGCGTGCTCGGCGAGATTCTCGAGGGCCTGGTCGATTACACGATGAACCACTTCGTGCTCGAGGAAGAATTGTTCGAGCGCCTGGGTTATCCGGAAACGCCCGCCCACAAGGCCGAGCACGACGCCTTCACGGCAACCGCCATGCAGTTGCTGCTGCAGTTCGAGAGCGGTGAAAGCGTCGGCCTGCCGGTCCTCGACTTCCTCAAGGAGTGGTTGCTGCACCACATCCTCAAGGTGGACCGCGCCTACGCGCCTTTCCTCAAGGCGGCCGGCGTTTCCTGAGCCGCTTCGCCTAGAGCGGCCGCTTGACGGTCAGGGCGCCGCGGATCTGGTCCTTGGTATAGCCGGTGGCCTGGTCGTGCGGGTAGCTCTCCGCCAGTTTAGCCTTGAGGCCTGCGTCCAGGCTCTCGGCCGGGCCGTGGCACTTGAGGCAGACATCACCGGTCGGCAGCGCCTTCATGTAGCGCAGCACGGGCTTGCCGTCGAGCGTGACGATCTCGCTCTTTTCCAGGGTCTCCGGCTTTTCGCCATGTGCGGCGCGGATGTTGAAATCGGCGAGGACGCGGGCTTCCCAGAGATCGGGCGTGCCGCGTTCGGCATTGCGGCTCTTCAGGCTGACGCGGCGGATGTCCCAGCCGGTTTCCTTGCGCTTTTGCGCGATCAGTTCCGGCGCCTGTTCCTTGCAAACCGGAATCGCGCCGGCCACGCCCTTGTCGGCCACTGCTTCCTGCATGGCGTTGACGACCTTGGGCACGACCGGCAGCACGGCCTTCTTCGTTTCTGCGGTCAGGGCGGCAATATCCTGGGCCAGGGCGGGCAAGGCGGCGAGCAGCAGGCTGAGCGGGAGAAGCTTTTTCATGGCGGAGTCCGTTTGAAAATTAGAGAATGCTTATATTAAGCGTTTGTCCGCCGTGCCGGCAAAAGAAAACGGCACGGAAAATTCCGCGCCATCACAGCCTCGGGTTGCGCGACGCCGGCTCAGAGCAGTTCCAGTAATTCGCGGGCCGGTGCCCAGGTGCATTGGTTGGGCTTGAGGTTGCTGTCCTTGCCGGCAAAAAAGGCACCTTCGAGTTGTTCGCTGGCGAAGAAGAACAGGCCGCCGGCCGATTTGAGCCTGGCGACGATGTCTTTCGATTTCATGCCGTGCGCCAGCAGGAAGGCGTAGGCCGGCACGCACCAGCGTTCGCCACGGAAGGTCCATTGCTCCCATGGCATGCCGACATCCGGCTTGCCGGTTTCACCTGTGGGTATCGGGTTGGCGCCGCTTGTCTTGATCAGTTTGAGGAACCAGTCCTTTTTCACCTTGCTGCCCGGGCAGGATTTGCGTGTGGTCGGGTCGTCGCGGTGGAACAGGATGCTCTCGGCGTTGACCTTGAGTCCCAGCCAGCTGCTCAGGGCGCTGCAGCTCGCCGCCGCGGTCTGCCAGCAGGCGAGGCCGCGGCCACTCAGCGGGTCTTCCGTGTCGTAGTCGCCGAGCACTTCGATCCCGAGCGCCGAACTGTTGAAGCTGACCGCATGCACGCCCTTTTTCTGCAGGTCGCACATGCCGAAGATTTCGTCATCGTCGATGAACAGGTGCGGCCCGGCGCTCCAGTGTTTCTCGTTCTGGTAAAAGTCGCGCAGGTTGCGGATGTGCTGCAGCAGAAAGCCGCGTGGTCGCTGGGCAAGCGACGGGGCACCGGTGTGATGCAGGGTGATTGCCCGGCACCAGGCGGGCGGCTCAATGCTTGCGAGATATTCGACCAGTGAATCAGGGGTCCAGACCAGACCGACATTTTCGTATGCCATGATGTCATCTCCTTGGGTCAGTGTGCTCCTCAACCCAAGGTAGATGGCGCGCCGGCAATGTCAAGGTCATTCCGGCGGCTTGCTTTACGCAAGACAGAAGGGCGGTGAAAACCGCCCTTTTTTCAGCGTCGACCGCCCAGGATGGAGCCGAGCACGCCGCGCAGGATCTGCTTGCCGAGTTCGCGCCCGACCGTGCCGGCCATGCCGCGCGCGGCACTCTTGGCAGCCGCCTCGATCATGCCTTCACGCTTGCCGCCGCGCGGGCCGGTGCTGCCGCCGAGCATTTCGCCGATGCTGTCGAGTATGCCGCCGCCGGCCTGCGGCGCCGGCGCGCTTTGCCGTGCTTGCGGGCTGGCAGTCGGGCGGGCCTGGCCGGCATGGTTGCCCCAGTCGTTGACGTCGGGGGCGGCGGTCGGCGGGGGCGGAATGGCGCCGGGGGCCGGCTGCTGTGCGGCCGGTTTGCCGCGCAGGATTTCGTAGGCCGATTCGCGGTCTACCGTCTGGCCGTAGGTGGCGAGCAGCGGCGAGGCCTGGATCATGGCCTGGCGTTCATCGGCGCTGAGCGGGCCGAGGCGCGAGGCGGGCGGGAAGATGATGCTGCGTTCGACCATGCTCGGCCGGCCCTTCTCGTCGAGGAAGGAAACCAGCGCCTCGCCGACGCCGAGTTCGGTGATGACGGTGGCGGCATCGAATTTCGGGTTGGCGCGCATGGTTTGCGCTGCCGCCTGTACGGCCTTCTGGTCGCGCGGCGTGAAGGCGCGCAGCGCGTGCTGGACGCGGTTGCCGAGCTGGCCGAGGATCTTTTCCGGCACGTCGAGCGGGTTCTGCGTCACGAAATAGACGCCGACGCCCTTGGAGCGGATCAGCCGGACGACCTGCTCGACTTTGTCGGTCAAGGCCTGCGGCGCATCGCTGAACAGCAGGTGGGCCTCGTCGAAGAAGAAGACCAGCTTGGGCTTGTCGAGGTCGCCGGCTTCCGGCAACTGCTCGAAGAGTTCGGCGAGCAGCCAGAGCAGGAAGGTGGAGTAGAGCGCCGGCGACTGCACCAGTTTTTCGGCGGCGAGCACGTTGATGACGCCGCGGCCGTTGGCGTCGACCTGCATCAGGTCCTTGATGTCGAGCATCGGCTCACCGAAGAACTGGTCGCCGCCCTGCTCGTCCAGCGTCAGCAGGCCGCGCTGGATGGCGCCGATCGAGGCGGCCGAGACATTGCCGTATTCGGTGGTGAATTCCTTGGCATTGTCGCCGACGTGCTGCACCATGGCGCGCAGGTCCTTGAGGTCGAGCAGCAGCAGGCCCTGATCGTCGGCGATCTTGAAGACCAGTTGCAGCACGCCGGTCTGCGTGTCGTTGAGGTTGAGCAGGCGGGCGAGCAGCAGCGGGCCCATGTCGGAAATGGTGGCGCGCACCGGAATGCCGCCCTGGCCGAAAACGTCCCAGAAGGCGACCGGGTTGGCATAGGGCGCGAAACCCTCGAGGCCGAGTTCGGCGATGCGCTTGAGCAGCTTTTCGGATGGGGTGCCGGCGACTCCCATGCCTGACAGGTCGCCCTTGACGTCGGCCATGAAGACCGGCACGCCTGCAAACGACAGGCGTTCGGCGATCGACTGCAGGGTGACGGTCTTGCCCGTGCCGGTGGCGCCGGTGATCAGCCCGTGCCGGTTCGCCATCTGCGGCAGCAGCGCCGGATAGCCGTCTTCGGACTTGGCAAGGTACAGGGGCTCGGACATGGCAACAGACTCCTCGTGAAGGTATCCCGGCATTCTAGCAATGCCGGCGCTGCCAATTGTCAATGAAGGTAAATCGCTGGCCTGCATGCTGTTCTGACGGGAAACGCCGCTGCAGGTAAAATGCCGCCTTCTTTGTTTATTGCAGTGAGAAAAGCATGGCAGGTCATAGTAAATGGGCCAATATCCAGCACCGTAAAGGTCGCCAGGACGAGAAGCGCGGTGCCGCCTTCTCCAAGATTGCCAAGGAAATCACCGTGGCCGCCAAGATGGGCGGCGGCGACAGCAACTTCAACCCGCGCCTGCGCGTCGCGATCGACAAGGCCAAGGGCGTCAACATGCCCAAGGACAAGATCGATACCGCGATCAAGAAGGGGACGGGCGAACTCGAAGGCGTCGAATACATCGAGATCCGCTACGAAGGCTACGGCATCGGCGGCGCGGCGATCATGGTCGACTGCCTGACCGACAACAAGGTGCGGACGGTGGCCGAAGTGCGCCACGCCTTCTCCAAGTTCGGTGGCAATATGGGTTCCGACGGTTGCGTGGCCTTCCAGTTCAAGCATTGCGGCCAGATCCTGTTCGCGCCGGGCACCGACGAAGCGGCGCTGATGGATGCGGCGATCGAAGCCGGTGCCGAAGATGTGGCGACCAACGACGACGGCTCGATCGAAGTGATCACTGCGCCGAACGACTACATCGCGGTCAAGGATGCGCTCGAAGCCGCCGGTTTCAAGCCGGAGTTCGGCGAGGTGACGATGAAGCCGGAAGGCGAGAACGTCTTTGCCGGCGAAGAAGGTGTGAAGATGCAGAAGCTGCTCGACGCGCTGGAAAACCTCGACGACGTCCAGGAAATCTACACCACCGCCGTCATCGAAGACTGATCGGCAACTTGATGGAGCTGCCGATCATCATCGATATCGAGGCCTCGGGCTTCGGGCGCGGCAGCTATCCCATCGAGATCGGCTACTACACACCGGACGGCGTATCGTATTGCACGCTGATCCGTCCGGAAGCCGCCTGGACGCACTGGGATGACTCGGCCGAGCAGGTGCACGGCATTCCCCGCGCCTTGCTCGTCGAAAAAGGTCGTGCGGCACTTGATGTCTGTCTCGACCTGAACCGGCAATTGCGCGGCAAGGTGATTTATTGCGATGCCTGGGCCTATGACTACGTCTGGCTCAGCCTGCTTTTCGATGCGGTCGATCTGCTGCCTTCGTTCCAGTTGAAGGACCTGCGCGAGTTGCTGGGCGATTGCGAGCAGTGTCACTGGCATGCCAGCCGGCAACTGGTCGAAGTACGCCTGCAATTGCGCCGCCACCGCGCCAGCGGCGATGCCCGCACCCTGTTTGAAACGCTGCGCGAAACGCGCCGGCGTTGTGCCGTAAGCCCCGCAGTTTGAGCGGCATGCAGCGCTTCTATCCCGTCCTCTTTGTTTTCCTGTGGAGCACCGGCTTCATTGGTGCGAAGTATGGACTGCCTTTTGCCGACCCCCTGTCATTCCTGCTCGCGCGTTACGGGCTGGTGATCACGCTGATGACGGCAATCGCCCTGCTGACGCGGGCGCCATGGCCGAAGGAACCGGTGCAGTGGCTGCATATCGGGGTTTCCGGTGTATTGGTGCATGCCGTTTATCTGGGCGGTGTGTTCATTGCCATCAAGCACGGCTTGCCGGCCGGCGTGACGGCGCTGGTGGTCGGCATGCAGCCACTGCTGACGGCTTTCGGTGCGGGCTGGCTGCTCGGCGAAAAAGTCAGTGGTCGGCAGTGGACCGGTCTGGCACTCGGTTTCGTCGGCGTCGGGCTGGTCGTCTCGG
This sequence comes from Quatrionicoccus australiensis, assembly GCF_020510525.1. Taxonomy (NCBI): domain Bacteria; kingdom Pseudomonadati; phylum Pseudomonadota; class Betaproteobacteria; order Rhodocyclales; family Azonexaceae; genus Quatrionicoccus; species Quatrionicoccus australiensis. The sequence continues at coordinate 4,049,434 of NZ_CP075188.1, read as the reverse complement.
GCAAGTTCGGCGAAGCTGCCGCGCTCGGCCCGATGCTGCTGCCGGCCGTCATTGCGCTGTTCGGCATCACCGCCGGCACGCTCTACCAGAAACGCTATTGCGCCCGCTTCGACCTGCGCACCGGCTCGGTGATCCAGTTCGTGCCGACTGCCCTGGTGACGGCCCTCGCCATCGCGCTGACCGGCGAGTTCCAGATCGAATGGAATGGCCAGTTCGTCTTTGCGCTGGGCTGGCTGGTGCTGGTCCTGTCAATTGGCGCCATCGGCCTGTTGAACCTGCTGATCCGCAGCGGCAGCGCGGTCAATGTCGCCAGCCTGTTCTACCTGACGCCGCCGACCACGGCGCTGATTGCCTGGGCGGTTTTCGGTGAAATCCTGACGTTGACCGCTACGGCCGGCATGTTGCTGGCCGTGAGCGGCGTCTATCTGGTGGCGCGGGCGAAATGAGCGTGCCGCGCATTCTCGGCCTCCGCTTTGTTGGCCTTAGCTGCGGCCGCGGGCCTTGCCCGCTTAACCGGCAATGTCGGTTAGCCGGCGCTGAAACCTGTCACCCGGAGGCCGCATGAGCGAAACACCCCGCATCCTCGGCATCGACCCCGGCCTCCGGGTTGGCTTTAGCTCCGGCCGCGGGCTATGCCCGCTTAACCGGCGGCGCCGGTTAGCCTGCGCTGAAACCGGTCACCCTTCTCGTTACCGGAGTACGGCATGAGCGTGCCACGCATCCTCGGCATCGACCCCGGCCTCCGGGTGACCGGTTTTGGTGTCATCGAAAAGCATGGCAACCAGTTGCTCTACGTCGCCAGCGGCTGCATCAAGTCGAACGACAAGCAGTCGCTGCCGGAGCGCATCAAGACCTTGTTTGCCGGGATCAGCGAGGTGATTGCGACCTATGCGCCGAATCAGGCGGCGGTCGAGAAGGTCTTTGTCAACGTCAATCCACAGTCAACTTTGCTGCTCGGCCAGGCGCGCGGTGCGGCCTTGAGTGCGCTGGTGCATGCCGACCTGACGGTGGCCGAATACACCGCGTTGCAGGTCAAGCAGGCCGTGGTCGGCCATGGCAAGGCGGCCAAGGAGCAGGTCCAGGACATGGTGGTGCGCCTCTTGTCGCTGCCCGGTTCGCCCAGCGCCGATGCCGCCGATGCGCTGGCTTGCGCCATTTGCCACGCGCATGGCGGGCAGGGATTGGGGGCGCTGGCGACCGCCGGGTATCGCGTTCGCGGCGGCCGGCTGATAGGATGAGAACCTGTGTGAAATTACAGTACCTCGTCCTGAAAGAGATCGCGTCGCAATGATAGGCAGACTGACCGGCATCCTGGCCGAAAAAAATCCCCCGCAGATCGTGCTCGACGTCAATGGCGTCGGCTACGAACTCGATGTGCCGATGAGCACCTTCTACAACCTGCCGGCCAACGGCGAGAAGGCGACGCTGCTCACCCACTTCGCGGTGCGTGAGGACGGGCATTATCTCTACGGCTTCCTGACTGAAGCCGAGCGCTTTGCCTTCCGCCAGTTGCTCAAGGTTTCCGGCATCGGCGCACGTACCGCGCTGTCGGTGCTCTCCGGCCTGTCGGTCGGCGATCTTTCGGCGGCAGTGGCGCAGCAGGAACTCGGCCGCCTGATCAAGATTCCCGGCATCGGCAAGAAGACGGCCGAGCGCCTGCTTCTCGAATTGAAGGGCAAACTGGCCGAAACCACCGGCGTCGCGCTCCGCTCACCGGTCGACGATGCAAAACAGGACATTTCCAACGCCCTGCTCGCGCTCGGCTACAACGAAAAGGAAGCGGCTTCGGCGATGAAGCTGCTGCCGGCCGAAATCGGGACCTCGGACGGTATTCGCCAGGCCCTCAAGCTGCTCTCCAAGGTCTGATGTTCAATAGCGACAATCCCAAGCAGCTGGCGCAAATCGCGCTGGTCGTGCTGCTCATTGTCGGCTGCCTGGCTGTGCTGTGGCCGATGATCGGTGCCGTGCTGTTCGCCTTCGTGGTCTGGATCTGCACCTGGCCGGCCTACTCGGAAAGGCTGCTGCCCCGCCTCGGCGGGCGCGACACCCTGGGCGCCACGCTGATGACCCTGCTCCTCGTGCTGATCATGCTGCTGCCTACGGTTTTCCTGGCCGGCAGCCTGGCGCACGGCGTGGACAAGCTGATCGCCCTGGTCAAACCCTATGTCGAACAGGGCATGCCGCTCGACCCGCCGGCCTGGCTCAGCGGTCTACCGTTCTTTGGTGGCGAAATCCAGGCGTTCTGGCACAACATCGCGAGCAATCGCGATGAGCTGAATGCGCTGGTCAAGCAACTGGGCGGGCCGGCCCGCCAGTTTGCGCTGGCGCTCGGCGGTATTGCCGCCAATGGTCTGTTGCAGCTGGCGCTGGTTCTGTTCGTGGTGTTCTTCCTTTATCGCGATGGCGCCAAAGTAAGCAATGCACTGAAAGTGGGTGCTCACAAGCTGGGTGGTGAACTGGGCGAGGAAATGCTGGAAAAGACGCGCGGCACGGTGATCGGCGTCATGCTCGGCATTGTCGGCACGGCGGCGGCGCAGGGCGCGGTGGCGACAATCGGTTTCCTGATTGCCGGTGTGCCGGCCGCGATGCTGCTCGGCTTCGCCACTTTTTTCCTGTCGATGATCCCGGTCGGCCCTCCCCTGATCTGGGGGGGCGCTGCCGCCTGGCTGTACGCCCAGGACCAGACCGGCTGGGCGATTTTCATGGTGCTTTATGGTCTGTTCGTGATCAGCAGCATCGACAATTTCGTCAAGCCCGTCCTGATCGCCCGCGGCGCCGGCATTTCCATTCTGCTGATCGGTCTTGGTGTGCTCGGTGGCGTACTGGTTTTCGGCTTCATCGGCATTTTTCTCGGCCCTGTCCTGCTGGCGCTCGGCCACATGCTGTTCGGCCGCTGGACGCGTGAGGAAGATCCCGCATGATCGAAACCGACAAACTGGCGGCGGTCGAGCGCATCATTGCGCCGCAGAGCAAATCGGCGCAGGAAGAAGCGCTCGAACGGGCGCTGCGCCCGAAGCGCCTGGCCGATTACACCGGCCAGGTGAAAATCCGCGAACAGCTGGAAATCTTCATCCAGGCCGCCAAGAATCGCGGCGACTCGCTCGATCACGTATTGCTCTTCGGCCCGCCCGGCCTCGGCAAGACGACGCTGGCCCACATCGTCGCCCACGAAATGGGCGTCAACATGCGCCAGACCTCGGGCCCGGTGCTCGAACGCGCCGGCGATCTGGCCGCAATCCTGACCAATCTCGAGCCGCACGACGTGCTGTTCATCGACGAAATCCACCGCCTGTCGCCCGTCGTCGAGGAAATCCTCTACCCGGCGCTGGAAGACTTCCAGATCGACATCATGATCGGCGAAGGTCCGGCGGCGCGTTCGGTCAAGCTCGACCTGCCGCCGTTCACGCTGATCGGCGCGACGACCCGGGCCGGCATGCTGACCAATCCGCTGCGCGACCGTTTCGGTATCGTCGCCCGTCTCGAGTTCTACAACGCGCAGGAATTGCAGAGCATCGTCAGTCGTTCGGCCTCGTTGCTCAATGCGCCGATCGACCCGGAAGGCGCGCTGGAGATCGCCAAGCGCTCGCGCGGCACGCCGCGCATTGCCAACCGTCTGCTGCGGCGCGTGCGTGACTACGCCGAGGTCAAGGCCGACGGCAACATCACCCGCCCGGTGGCCGATGCCGCGCTGCACATGCTCGACGTCGATCCGGCCGGGCTCGACATCATGGACCGCAAGCTGCTCTCGGCAGTGATCGAGAAATTCGGTGGCGGTCCGGTCGGTGTCGACAATCTGGCGGCAGCGATCGGCGAGGCGCGCGACACCATCGAGGATGTGCTCGAGCCTTACCTGATCCAGCAGGGCTACCTGCAACGCACTTTGCGCGGTCGCATTGCAACGCCGGCCATCTATCGCCACCTCGGTCTCGCCGAACCGAACAGCGCCGTCGTGCGCGACCTGCTCGCCGACGAATAGAGGCGCCATACGGTCGACGCAAAAAAGCCCCGGATTTTCATCCGGGGCTTTTTTGTTCGGGAGATGCGCTTACTTGACGCTGGCAGCAGCCGGGGCAGCAGCCGGAGCAACCGTAGCAGCGGCTTCAGCCTTTTCTGCCTTGACGGCCTTCTTCATCTTGTGGGCCTTCTTGGCCGGCTTGCTGTCGGCAGCCGGGGCGACTTCGCTCTTCACTTCGGTCTTGACGGCTTCGGCAGCCTTCGGGGCTTCAACCTTCTTTTCGACTGCGGCGGCGGCCGGGGCGACGACCTTGGCAGTCGGAGCAGCGGCGGGGGCGGCGGCCGGTGCCTGGGCGAAAGCGGCAGAAGCGAAACCAGCGGCAACAGCAAGAGTGATGATGGACTTGATCATTTTGAATCTCCTTGAACGGGGTTGTTTGGTTTTCCGGTGCTGCGACAGTGCAGCGCCTTGTGCCGAATAACGCCGCGGGTTACGCCCCGGATGTCAGTGCGAATGTAAGGCGGTGTATCGCTGTGTGACCGGGATGTTTCCAGGCATTGCTGCCGGCGGTCGACGCGAAAATCAACAAGGAAACACACCGTTACATATTATTGTTGCAGCGCAAGGTAAAATCACACGATGAAATACGAGCCCAAGCCCAACGCCTTTTCGATCCCCGTGCGCGTCTATTACGAGGATACCGATGCCGGCGGGGTCGTCTATTACGCCAATTACCTGAAATTCTTCGAACGCTGCCGTACCGAGTGGATGCGTTTTGCCGGTCACGACCAGTCGCAACTGGCGGCCGATGCCGGTATCGGCTTTGTCGCCCGCAAGGCAAGCTGCGAATATCTCAAGCCGGCCCGCCTCGACGACGAATTGACCGTGGGCCTCGAAGTCGAAAAGCTGACCCGCGTCCGCGTCGTCTTCCGCCAGCATGTCCGGCGCGGCGATGAAGAACTGGTCACCGGCTCGGTCGAGATCGCCTGCGTCAACATGGCGACGATGACGCCCTCCGCGATTCCCGAATTCCTGCACAGCAAACTGGAAACCCTTAAATGAACGTCACCCAGGACCTTTCCATCCTCCAGCTCATCCTGCACGCCAGCGCGGTGGTGCAGGTCGTCATGGCGCTGCTTGCCGGCGTCTCCTGCATGTCCTGGTACTACATCGCGATGAAGTGGTTCTCGGTGCGCCAGGCGCGCGCCAAGACCGAGGATTTCGAGCGTGATTTCTGGTCCGGTGGCGATCTCAACAATCTCTACAACAGCGCGGTCAACGACCGTCACCACGCCGGTTCCATGGAGCGCATCTTCGAGGCCGGCTTCCGCGAATTCACCAAGCTCAAGGGCCAGAAGAACCTCGACCCGAAGGACATCGTCGATGGTTCGCGCCGCGCCATGCGCGCCACCTTCCAGCGCGAGATGGATGCGCTCGAGTCGCACCTGTCCTTCCTCGCTTCGGTCGGTTCGGTATCGCCGTATGTCGGCCTGTTCGGTACGGTGTGGGGCATCATGCATGCCTTCCGCGGCCTCTCCAATGTTGGTCAGGCGACGCTGTCTTCCGTTGCGCCGGGTATTGCCGAAGCGCTGGTCGCCACCGCCATCGGCCTGTTCGCGGCGATTCCGGCGGTGCTCGCCTACAACCGCTTCTCGCACGACATCGACCGCCTCGCAGTGCGTTACGAGTCGTTTATGGAAGAGTTCTCCAACATCCTGCAACGGCAGATGCGTTAAAAATGGCCACGCTTGCGCTGACTTCGTTGGCTCCTTCGCCGTGCCCGCAGCACTGCCTCACTCGCCGCCTGCCCAGCGCCGCGCGTGATCCATTTTCACGGGAGCTGTGATGCGCCAGCGCCGACTCAAAGCCGAAATCAACGTCGTCCCGTATATCGACGTGATGCTCGTATTGCTCGTTATCTTCATGGTGACGACGCCGATGATGACGACCGGTTCGGTCGATCTGCCGACGACCGGTGCGGCTTCGCAGAAGCCGGCCAAGTACGTCAAGGTTGAGGTGCAGGCGGATGGCAGTCTTTCCGTTTTCGATGCCAACGGCAGTCCGACCAAGGTCAAGGGCGTCAAGGAAATGAAGGAACAGCTGAGCTCCCTCAAGGGCCGTGATGAGGAAATTGCCGTTCTGGTCGCCGGCGACAAGGAAACCCAGTTCAAGAACGTCATTGAAGTGCTTGATGAGGTCAAGCGTCTGGGCTTCGCCAAGGTTGGCCTGGAAACCGGCAGCAAATAGCATTCATGATCGACCAGCGCCCTGAAGAGCCCGGCAAGAAATACGCATTGGCGTTCACCTTCGTGGTGCACGTCGGGCTGATCGCGGCGCTCTTCCTCGGTGTGCAGTGGAAGCGCAGTCCGCCGGAAGTGATGGAAGTCGAACTGTGGTCGGCCCGTCCGGTCCCTGCGTTGCAACCGCCCCCTCCGCCGCCGCCCGAACCGGAGGTACGGCCGGAACCGAAGCCCTTGCCCAAGGTCGAGCCTAAGCCCGAACCCGTGCTGAAAAAGCCGGATATCGTGGTCAAGGAAGACAAGAAAAAGCCCGAACCCAAGAAACCCGAGCCTAAGCCCGAACCGCCCAAGCCGGAACCGAAGAAACCCGAGCCCCCCAAGCCCGAGCCGAAAAAGCCGGAAGCGCCGAAATTCGATTTCGACAAGGAGCTGGCCAGGGAAACCAGCCAGTTGAAGGCGTCGACCGCCAAGGCGAGCGCTTCGGCGCAGCAGATGGCGAATGCGGCGGCAGCCGAAGCCGAACAGCGGGCGTCGGCGAACAAGCGCGGCCTGGCGGATTACGTGAACAAGATCCGGGTGAAAATCAAAAGCAATCTTTCCATGCTGCCACCGGGAATACAGGGCAATCCCGAAGCCGTATTCGAGGTCAGTCAGTTGCCCTCGCATGAAATTCTGGACGTCAAACTAAAGCGATCCAGTGGTAATCCCGCGCTGGATCGGGCGATCGAAGCTGCCATCCGCAAATCTTCGCCCCTGCCCAAGCCGGATGATGCTTCGCTTTTCCAGCGCACGCTCGAAATCAAATACAAGCCGTTTGAAGAGTAAAATCGCGCGAAACTTATTGAAAATGAACGACATGCACAAAATCTCCCGATATTTCCTCGTTCTGTTTGCGCTCTGCCTGAGTGCCCTGGCCCAGGCCCAGCTTTCGATCGAGATCACCGGCGCCGGCGCCAATCGCATCCCGGTCGCCATTGCCGATTTTCTCGGCGATGCGACGGCATCGCGCATCGTGACCTCGACCGTGCGTTCCGATCTCGAGCGCAGCGGCCTGTTCAAGCTGGTCGATACGACCGGGGTCGCGCTCGATGAAAATTCGCCGATCAACTTCGCCGACTGGAAGGGCAAGGGGGCTGATGCCATCGCGGCCGGCAGCCTGCTGCGCAGCCCGGATGGCCGCATGGAGGCGCGTTTCCGGATCTATGACGCGCAAAAGGGCGTGGCGCTGGGCGGCGCGGTCTATGTCACCAGCAACCAGCAATTGCGCGCCGCCGGGCATCGCATTGCCGACTATATTTACGAGAAGCTGACCGGTGAGAAGGGTGTCTTCTCGACCCGTATCGCCTATGTCGTCAAGGCGCGCGGCCAGTTCCTGCTGCAGATCGCCGATGCTGACGGCCAGGGCGCCGCCACCGCGCTGACCTCGACCGAACCGATCATTTCGCCGACCTGGTCGCCGGATGGCAGCAAGCTGGCCTATGTGTCCTTCGAGAAAAAGAAGCCGGTGATCTACGTGCATTCGATCACCTCCGGTCAACGCCAGATTGTGGCGAATTTCAAGGGCTCCAATTCGGCGCCGGCCTGGTCGCCGGATGGCCGCCGCCTCGCCGTCGTTCTCTCCAAGGACGGCAATTCGCAGCTCTATGCGGTCAATGCCGACGGCAGCGGCGTGCAGCGCCTGACCCAGTCGGGCGGCATCGATACCGAGCCGCGTTATTCAGCCGATGGCAGCAGCGTTTATTTCACCTCGGATCGTGGTGGCAGCCCGCAGATTTACCGGATAGGCGCCAATGGCGGCGATGCCCAGCGCGTCACCTTCGAGGGCAGCTACAACGTTTCTCCGCGTCCTTCGCCGGATGGCAAGAGCCTGGCATTCATTGCCCGGCGCGAAGGTCGCTTCCAGTTGGCAGTCATGGATCTGGCCAGTCGCCAGGTGCAGGTGCTGACGGATTCCCACAAGGACGAATCGCCAAGTTTCGCCCCCAACAGCCGCATGATCCTGATCGCCACTGAAGTCGGCGGGCGCGGCGTACTATCGGCTGTGTCCAGCGATGGCAGGATCAAACAGCGCCTCTCGGTCGCCGCAGGTGATGTGCGCGAACCGGCCTGGGGCCCGTTCTATCAATAATCCCTCCCGGAGAATGTTGTGAAAAAATTATTTATCCCCGCCCTGCTTTCCGCCCTGATCGTTGGCTGCAGTTCCACCCCGATTCCTGATGAAAATTCCGGTGCACCGGTCGAGTCGCGTGGCGGCTCGGGTGCCAGCACCGGTGTCGCCCCGGTTATTGCCGGTGGCGTCGATGCCAACGGTCTGCCGCGTGAGCTGACCGATCCGAGAAGCGCGCTGGCCAAGCGCAGCATCTACTTCGATCTGGACAGCTACGAAGTCAAGGGCGAGTACAAGGATCTGGTCGCCGCCCACGCCAAGTACCTGGTCGCCAATCGCGGCTTCAAGGTCCTGCTGCAAGGCAATACCGACGAGCGCGGCAGCCGTGAATACAACCTGTCGCTGGGCCAGAAGCGCGCCGATGCCGTGCGTCGTTCGCTGACCCTGCTCGGCGCCCGTGAAGACCAGGTTGAATCGGTCAGCCTCGGCGAAGAAAAGCCGAAGAGCGATGGTCATGACGAAGCGGCCTGGGCCGAAAACCGTCGTGCCGACATCCTTTACAAGGGTGCCGACGGTCGCGGCGAGTTCTGATCATGCGTCGCCTCCGTCTGGTTCTCCTGATCGCCTCACTGGGTGCCACACAGGCCCAGGCCGGCATTTTTGATGACGAGGAAGCGCGTCGCCAACTGACTGACTTCAGGATCAAGACGGAGGCGCGCTTTGACCAGCAGGCCAAGGCGCAGCTCGAGTTGTCGGCGCAGATCCAGCGCCAGGCGGATGAAATTGCCCGTCTGCGCGGTTTGCTGGAAACCCTGGGCTACAAGCAGGAAGTCGGCGACAAGCGGACGCAGGATTTCTATCTCGATCTGGATTCGCGCCTGCGCAAGTTCGAAACACCGGTTGCCGCTGCGCCAACGGCTGATCCGGCCAATACGCCGGCCGCTGCAATCAAGGGCGATCCGGTCAAGGAAAGCCAGGATTACGAAGGCGCCCTGAATCAGTTCAAGGCTGCCAAGTACAAGGAAGCTGCGGTCGCCTTTGCTGCCTTCGTGCAGAAATACCCGGACAGCTCGCTCGCACCCAATGCCCAGTACTGGCTGGGCAATGCCTGGTACGCGCAACGCGACTGCAAGCGGGCGATCGAGGCACAGAGCATTGTCACCACCAAGTATCCGGACAGTGCCAAGGCACCGGATGCCTGGCTGGCAATTGCGACCTGCCAGCAGGAACTGGGCAACCCGACCGGTGTCAAACGCTCGCTGGAAACCGTGATTGCCAAGTATCCGAATACCCCGGCTGCCGAATCGGCGCAGCAACGTCTGAAGAAAAAATGAGCGGCAGCGCTTCCGCCTGATGCGGGAGCGCTACCGTTGCGCGGCCATGACGGCCGACTCGCGTGAGAGTTACCTGTGGCCCTGAGAATCACTGAAATCTTTTACTCGCTGCAAGGCGAGGCTTCCCGCGTCGGCCTGCCGACCGTATTCGTGCGCCTGACCGGTTGCCCCTTGCGCTGTGTCTGGTGCGATACCGAATACAGCTTTACCGGCGGTGCCCCGGCAACCATCGAGTCGGTGCTGGCTGAAGTCGCCAAATACCCGGCTCGCCAGGTTTGCGTCACCGGCGGCGAGCCGCTGGCGCAGAAGGAATGTCTGCCGCTGCTGGCGGCGCTGTGCGATGCCGGTTACGACGTATCCCTGGAAACTTCCGGGGCGCTCGATATCGCAGCGGTCGACCCGCGCGTGGCGCGAATAATGGACTTGAAGGCGCCCGACTCCGGCGAGAGTGCGAAGAATCGCTGGGAAAATCTCGGCCTGCTCGATGAAAAGGACGAGATCAAGATCGTCATCGCCAGCCGGGCCGATTATGAATGGGCACGTAGCACCTTGCGCGAACACCAGCTCGATACCTTGTGTCCGGTGCTTTTCTCGCCGGCCCAGGGGCGCATCGAAGCGGCCGACCTGGCGGCATGGATTCTCGAAGACGGTCTCAATGTGCGTTTCCAGCTGCAACTGCACAAGCTGCTTTGGGGTAACATGAAAGGCAAGTAAGGGGAGAGATCCATGACCAGCAATCGCCGCCAGTTTTCCCGTATTCGCTTCCAGACCGAAGCCAGCCTGTTTTTGCCGAGCGGCGAAATGGCCGTCGAGGTGCTTGATCTCTCGCTCAAGGGGGCGCTGGTGCGCCCGCATGCAGCGGTGTTCACCCAGATCGGCAGTCGCTGCACGCTGAAGGTCCAGCTCGACGATGCCGGTCCGGTCATCCGCATGGAATGCACGGTCGTGCATAGTCAGGCCGAACTGCTCGGTTTGTCCTGTCGCGAGATTGATCTCGACAGCATTACCCATCTGCGCCGCCTGGTTGCCCTCAATCTCGGCGATGAAACCCTGCTCGACCGCGAGCTCGGACTGCTGACCCACAATTGACCGGATTCCCTTGATTGAAGCCTGCCGCAAGGATTGGTCTGACCTATTCTTGCGGCATTGTCATTGCTGGGCTAGTATCTTCGCCGGGGTTGAAACGGACGATCGTTGGCGATCGCTGGCTGATGCCGGGAAATGGGGGAAAATGTCCTGTGAATCAAGCATGCCGGTTTTCCATCCAGGCTCCTTGCCGCTTGGTTTCATGACCAGCCCGCCGCTTGTTGCCGACCACGATGACTGATCGCGTTCCCCCTGCCGCCTGTGTCCTGACCGAGCTCGAAGTGGCGCCCGGCAAGACCTTGCCGGAGCTCTGCGAAATCCAGCATGCCATCCTCGAAAATGCCGGGCGCGCCATCATTGCCACCGATACGGCCGGCACGGTCATTTACTTCAACCCGGCCGCCCAGCGCATGCTGGGTTATGCCTGGAGCGAGGTGGTTGGCCAGCAGGTGGCGTCGATATTCCATCTTGAAGCGGAAATCGAGTCGCGGGCCCGCCTGCTGTCGGCTGAACTGGCGCGTGATGTCCAGCCCGATTTCGGGGTTTTCGTCGCCCGTCTGGCGGACAACCAGGCGGCAAACGACGAGTGGACGTATGTGCGCAAGGACGGTTCGCAGTTTCCGGTCGAGCTGACAGTCAGCGCCCTCAAGGATACCGGGGGCGGACTGATCGGCTATCTCGGCATCGCCAGTGACATTTCCTGGCGTATCCGCCTTGAGCAGGACATGCAGATCGCGGCCCTGGCTTTCAAATCGCAGGCGGCCATCATGGTGACGGATGCGGAGCGCCGTATCCTGCGGGTCAATGCCGCCTTTACCACCCTGACCGGTTATTCCGCCGAAGAAAGCATGGGGCAAACGCCGTCGATGCTGAAGTCGGGGCGGCACGATGCCGTGTTCTATCGCCAGATGTGGGATAGCCTGAATGCCAATGGACATTGGCAGGGGGAAGTCTAGAACCGGCGCAAATCCGGGGGCATTTTTCCCGAGTGGCTGACGATCAGCGAGGTGCGCGACGATCGCGGCGTGCTGACCCACTATGTCAGCACCTTCTCGGATATTTCCGATCTCAAGCTGGCCGAGTCGGAAATCCACAATCTGGCCTTTTTCGACCCGTTGACCGCCCTGCCCAATCGGCGTCTGCTGCTCAACCGGCTCGGCCTGGCGCGGGTGGCCGGCAAGCGCAGCCAGCAATACGGTGCATTGCTGATCATCGATCTCGATCATTTCAAGAATCTCAACGACACGCTCGGTCATGATGTCGGCGACCGTCTGCTGGTTGAAGTCGCCAGTCGCCTGCGCGCCTGCATTCGCGAGGGCGATACGGCGGCGCGTCAGGGCGGTGACGAGTTTATCGTCATGCTTGAAGATCTGGGCAGCGAGGCGGCGCTGGCCGGTATCCAGGCAGAAGCGGTGGCCGAGAAAATCCGGCTCAGCCTCAACGAGCCCTTCCTGGTCAGTCCCGATATCCAGCACTTCCACTCGGCGAGCATTGGCGTCAGCCTGTTCTGCGGCCATGACAAGACTACCGAAGCCCTGCTCAAGCAGGCCGATATCGCGCTCTACAAGGCCAAGGATGCCGGCCGCAACAGCGTGCGCTTTTTCGACAGCGCCATGCAGACCGCACTCGATACGCGGGCCAGTCTCGAATCCCGCCTGCATCGGGCGCTCAGTCGTAATGAGTTCGTGCTCTACGTGCAGGCCCAGGTCAACAGCGCCCGCCAGCTGATCGGGGCAGAAATCCTGTTGCGCTGGCAGCCGCCGGACGGTGCGATGATCGGCCCGGCCGATTTCATCCCGCTCGCCGAGGAAACCGGCCTGATCGTGCCGATCGGCACCTGGGTGCTCGATACCGCCTGCGCCCGGTTGCGGCGCTGGGCCGACAATCCGGCAACCGAGCGGCTTTATCTGTCGGTCAACGTCAGCGCCCGGCAATTCCGCCAGCCGGATTTCGTCGATCAGGTGCAGGCCGCGCTGAGCCGGCATGGTGTAAAACCCAAGTTGCTCAAGCTGGAACTGACCGAAAGCCTGCTCCTCGACAATGTCGAGGGCGTTATCGCGAAAATGCAGGTACTGCGCGAGATTGGCGTACGTTTTTCGCTGGATGATTTTGGTACCGGCTACGCCTCGCTCTCCTATCTCAAGCGTTTTCCCTTCGAACAGCTCAAGGTCGATCGTTCCTTCATCCGCGACATTGCCGTCGATCCGGATGATGCGGCAATCGTGCGGGCGATCATTGCCATGGGCAACACGCTGCGCCTCAACGTGGTGGCTGAGGGCGTCGAATCCGAGGCGCAGCACCGCTATCTGGTCGAACATGGTTGCACCTGCTTCCAGGGCTATCTGTTCGGTCGACCGATTGCTTTTGCCGATTTTGAAAAAGCCCTGCCCAGCTACGGTCAACCGCTGGAAACCTCCGATAACTGGATGATCTAGCCGCTTCGGCATGAGCCGAAGGGCAAAATCCTGCTGCAGGATGGGCCGGATGCCGGCACAATCGCGGCTGTTCCGTTTTTTTCTGCCTCAACATGAAACCTGCTGTCGTCCTTCTTTCCGGCGGACTCGATTCCGCCACCTGTGTTGCGCTGGCCAGAAGCCAGGGCTTCGACTGCTACTGCCTGTCCTTCGACTATGGCCAGCGCCACAGTGCCGAGCTCGATGCGGCGCGCCGGGTGGCGGCGGCGCTCGGTGCCGTCGAGCATCGCGTGATCAATTTCGGCCTTGCCCAGTTCGGTGGTTCGGCCCTGACCGATACCAGCATCGCGGTGCCGACCGGCGGCGTGCAGCCGGGCATTCCCGTCACCTATGTGCCGGCGCGCAATACCATCATGCTTTCGCTCGCCCTGGCCTGGGCCGAGGTGCTCGGCAGCCGCGACATCTTCGTCGGCGTCAATGCGGTCGACTACTCCGGCTACCCGGATTGCCGGCCCGAGTACATCGCCGCCTTCGAGAAAATGGCCAATCTGGCGACCAAGGCCGGCGTCGAGGGCGTCAAGCTGAGCATCCACGCGCCGCTGATCGACCTCTCCAAGGCGCAGATCATCCAGACCGGCACGGCGCTCGGCGTGGATTACGGCCTCACCGTTTCCTGCTACCAGGCCGATGCCGACGGCCGCGCCTGCGGCGAATGCGATTCCTGCCGCCTGCGCGCCGAAGGCTTTGCCGCGGCCGGGGTGGCCGATCCGACGCACTACGCGGCCTGAACATGGAAGCGCTTTCCGCCACCGCCATCATCTGGCTCGCCTTTGCCCTGGCCTTCTGCTTGGGCGCACTTGGCCAGAAGACCTCGTTCTGCACCATGGGCGCAGTGACCGACATCCTCGTGATGGGCAACTGGAGCCGCATGCGCATGTGGTTGCTGGCGATCGGCGTTGCGGTGCTCGGTGCCGGCGCGCTGCATGCGGCCGGCCTGATCGATCTCGACAAGTCGATCTACCGTGGCAGCAGTTTCAACTGGCTGTCCTGCCTGGTCGGCGGTGCCTGCTTCGGCGCCGGCATGGTGCTGGCCTCCGGCTGCGGTTCGAAGACGCTGATCCGCATCGGCGGCGGCAACCTCAAGTCGCTGGTCGTCTTCATTGTGCTCGGCCTGGTCGCCTACATGACGATGCGCGGCGTGCTCGGCGTCTTCCGTGTCGGCGTGCTCGACAAGGTGGTGCTGGTCCTGCCCGGCGGCCAGGATGTGCCGGCCCTGTTGCGCTCGGCCGGGGTCGAGGCGCAGACGGCTTTTGCCCTTGGCGTGCTCGGCATCGGTGGCGGCCTGACCGCTTTTTGCCTGCTCAAGCGCGATTTCTGGACGCTCGACAACCTGCTCGGCGGCTTCGGGGTCGGCCTGGCGGTCGTTGCCGCCTGGTATGTCAGTGGCCATCTCGGCTATCTGGCGGAAGATCCGGAAACCTTGCAGGAAAGCTTCGTGGCGACCAACAGCGGGCGCATGGAAGCCTTCAGTTTCGTCGCGCCGAGCGCTTATTTCCTTGAGTTGCTGATGCTGTGGTCGGACACCAGCCGCAAGATGAGTTTCGGGATTGCCAGCGTGCTCGGTGTGGTTGCCGGCTCGGCGGCCTGGGCCTTGCTGACCCGCAGTTTCCGCTGGGAAGGTTTTGCCGGTGTCGATGACATCGCCCGCCATCTGATCGGCGCCGCGCTGATGGGCTTTGGCGGCGTCACGGCGCTGGGCTGTACGGTCGGTCAGGGGATCAGCGGCATCTCGACGCTGGCGCTCGGTTCCATCGTCACCTTCCTGGCCATCGTCGGCGGTGCGGCGCTGACCATACGCATCGAATACTTCGGCGTTTCCGGCGGCTGCACGCAGTAGTTTTTGCCTTTTCCCGGCGGTCGACCGTTCAGGCGCCCTCGTTTTCCTTCAGTTTCTCGATAACCAGCGGAAAGGCGCCGGAGCCGATCAGGGCGACCGCGGACACGACGAAGGCCAGCCCGGCCATCGGGTCTTCAAGCAGCGGATGCAGGCTGGCGCCGAAGCCGGCCAGGCTGATCAGGCCGGGAATGGCGCAAAGCAGACCGAGGCTGCTCAGGGCGACGAAGGAAAACGGATAGCGGCGCATGCTCGGGATACTCGAAAAATGGGATTGGTCGGCGGGACGAAGCTGACCAGTGTAGCCAGCCATTGTGGCCGCCGGCAAGGCATTGATCGACGGCCAGCGGTCAACCCGCCGCGGCGGCACATTTTCCTTCGTGAATCGACTGTTTCAGCCAGCCGGCGACGGCCGCGGCCGGCATCGGCCGGGCGAAGTAATAGCCCTGGGCAACGTCGCAGCCCATGGCGTCGAGGCGGCGGAAGGTCGCCTCATCCTCGATGCCTTCGGCGATGGTGCTGATGCCGAGCGAGGCGGCAAGCTGGATGGCGGTGAGCACGATTTCATGGCTGCGCAGCGAACTGTCGATTTCCTGGACAAAATTCTTGTCGATCTTCAGGCACGAAATGGGCAGGCTTTTCAGCGTTTCCAGGCCGGCGTAACCGGTGCCGAAGTCGTCGAGCGCGATCGCGATGCCGAGCGCCGAGAGTTGCTCCAGCACCTGGCTGATGGTGTTTCTATCTTCGATGATGACGGTTTCGGTCAGCTCGATCTTCAGTTCGTGCGGCCGCATGGCATGGCTGGCGAGCAGTGAACGGATGCGCTCGACGATGCCGAGGTCGCCGAGTTCATCGGCCGACAGGTTGACGCTGACAAAGGGCGGCAGGCCGCCGTCGGGCTGGCAGTGCTGGCGCAGGCCGGCCCAGTCGGCGACGGCGCGCTGCAATACCCAGGCGCCCAGCTTGTGGATCAGCCCGGTGCGTTCGGCCAGACCGATGAACTCGAGCGGCATGATCATGCCCAGCGTCGGGTGGCGCCAGCGGACCAGGGCTTCGAAGCCGACCAGATTGCGCCGCGAAAAGCTGATCAGCGGCTGGTAATACAGCTCGAGCTGGTCGAAATCGAGGGCGTGCGCCAGATCGCGGGTCAGGGCCAGGGTACGCAGGGCGCAGGTGCGGTCATCGCTGCCGGCCGGCGTCGAACTTTCGTCCGGGTGTTCGCTGTTCTTGCTGCGGAAGCGCCGCAGCAGCAGTTCGAGCAGGTGACGGATGACCGGGTCGCTGCGCTTGAGCAGTTCATTGACATGCTGGCGTTCGATGCGGACCAGGGTGGTCGGCTCCAGCGTGCGGACCGTGGCGGTACGCGGCAGGTGGTCGAGCAGCGCGACTTCGCCGAACAGTTCGCCGACGCCAAGGATGGCAACGCGCTGCTGATCGGGCGCCGCCAGTACTTCGACGCTGCCGCTTTCGATGGCATAGGCCGAATCGCCCGGTTCGTCGATGCCGAACACGGTACAGGCGGCCGGAAAATGTTCGCGGGGGAGTTGGTCCATCATGCGCTGCCTTGCCGGATTGCGTGCTGCGATTATGCATCAGCCGGGAACGCCGGGCCGAATTTGTACTCTACCTCTACATACTCCCGCCAACGTACCCGTCCCGATCGCCATGAACGCACCTGCCTCGCCCCGTTTCGACAACAGTTTTGCCGCCCTGCCCGAGGCCTTCTACACCCGTCTGGCGCCGCAGCCCCTGAGCAACCCGCATGTTGTCGCGATCAGCGATGAAGTGGCCGGGCTGGTCGGTCTGGAAGCGGAGCTGCTGAACAGCCCGGAGTTCGCCGAAATCTTCGCCGGAAATCGTCTGCTGCCGGGCAGTCAACCGCTGGCCGCCGTCTATTCCGGACACCAGTTCGGCGTCTGGGCGGGCCAGCTGGGCGACGGCCGGGCGCATCTGCTTGGCGGCCTGCGCAACGAGCATGGACACTGGGAAATCCAGTTGAAGGGAGCGGGCCGTACGCCTTATTCGCGTGGCGCCGACGGTCGCGCCGTGTTGCGCTCGTCGATCCGCGAGTTTCTCTGTTCCGAAGCGATGGCCGGGCTTGGCATTCCGACGACGCGCGCCCTGTGCATCGTCGGCGGCGACCAGGCGGTGCGCCGCGAGCAGATCGAAACAGCGGCTGTGGTCGCCCGCGTCGCGCCCGGCTTCGTGCGTTTCGGCTCCTTCGAACATTGGGCCTCACGTGACCGGCAGCTTGAATTGAAGCAACTGGCCGATTACGTGATCGACACCTTCCGCCCGGCGTGCCGTGACGCGGACTACCCCTACGCCGCGCTGCTCGCCGACGTGGCGCGCCGTACCGGCGAGATGATCGCGCACTGGATGGCGGTCGGCTTCATGCATGGCGTGATGAACACCGACAACATGTCGATTCTTGGCCTGACCCTCGATTACGGCCCGTTCGGTTTCATGGAAGCCTTCGACCCCGGCCATATCTGCAATCACTCCGATGACCAGGGACGCTATACCTACCGCAATCAGCCGCATATCGGGCAGTGGAATCTCTATCGCCTGGCCGATGCCTTCCTGCCGCTGATCGGCCGGCCGGCGCAGTGCAAGGCCGCGGTCGACGAGCATTACGGCCCGGCCTTCGAAGGCAGGTTCGAGCAACTGATGCGCGCCAAGCTCGGTCTGCGCGACGGTTTGCCCGACGACGAGGACTTCATCGGCGAAACCTTCGGTTTCCTGCAGCAGCACCGTCCCGACTTCACGCTGTTCTTCCGTTCGCTGGCGAAATTGCCGGCAACGGTCGACCGCGAAAATATGGCCAAAACCGACGCCCCCTTGCGCGACCTGTTCGTCGACCGCAGCGCTTGCGATACCTGGCTCGCCGAGTGGCGCGCTCGCCTGGCGCAGACACCGTGGCCGGATGCCGAGCGGCAGGCGGCGATGCGGGCGGCCAGTCCGAAGTACGTGCTGCGCAACTGGCTGGCCGAAGTGGCGATCCGCAAAGCGAAGACTGGCGACTTTTCGGAAGTGCAGCGCCTGCTCACCTGCCTGCGCCGGCCTTACGACGAACAGCCGGAGTTCGAGGCTTACGCTGCCTTGCCGCCGGACTGGGCGAACGGACTCGCGGTCAGCTGCTCGAGCTGATTGGCAGCGTCGCCAAGTCGGCGGAGAATGCCGGCTTTAATCCGTGTCGCTTGCCGCTGATGAACCAGGCCGATTCCCCCGTTGTATCGTATGCCGAGAGTCCGGCGGCACTGCTTGCCGCCCATTACCGCACCGTCTGGCAGCGCGGCGAGCCGGACATGGCGGAAATCAATCCGGCGCTGGATGTCGAAAGCCTCGGCTTCGCCCGGCATGCCGGCGACTGGTTCGGTGTCGTCATCACGCCGTGGTTCCTGCGCCTTTACCTGTTGCCCGGTGGTGGCACGCTGTGGGGCGAGATTCCGGCCGGGCAGCGCCGCTTTCTCGAACTGCCGGGCGGCACGCTGCCCTTCGTTGCGGCGCGCGAGGAGGAACTCGGTACCTATCAGTTCAGTACGCTGATCACGCCGATGAGTCTGGTCCCGGACATGGCCGCTGCCCGCCAGATAGCGGTCGACGCGCTGCAAGCCTTCATTTTCGGCATGCCATCGGCAGTGCCGCCGAGCCCGCCCGCCGCACCGGCGCCCGACACTTCCCGGCGCGGCTTTTTCCGCCGTCTCGCCGGCAAGCGTTAGAGTTGGTAATAGAGAACCAGAAACAGAATCAGGGCGATGTAGAAGAGAAAGCCGGCCAGCGCCTGGCCGTCCAGGCTGACCACCCGGCGCCCGGCGGCATCGACCCAGGACAGGCGGCTTGCCCGGCTGGGCGGCGCGGTATCGCTCAGGCTGGCGGTCAGCCAGCGACCGAGGCTGATCACCGGCACGACCGCCTTGCCGGTGTAGTAAAAGACAATCTGGACGAGGACTTCGCCGATCACGGACACGACGAACTCGCCGATGATTGAGGCTGCCATGTGCACCTCCGTAAAAAAGGCCGGCTGGATTGCTCCGCCGGCCTTCTGCCATCTGCTGCGTCGGTCTTACTGGACTTGCTGGATACCGGCCAGCACCCAGCCGCCATTGCCGCTGCGCGGCTTGGTCATGTGCCACATTTCGTCGAAGGCTTCCGGTGCGGCGTTCTTTTCCTCGCGGATCAGGCCGGTGAAGCGCACGCTGACGACGTAACGGCTGGCTTCTTCGGCAACGTCGAGGACTTCGGCGTTGAGCTGGACGACATCGGTTTCCTGCTTTTCAGCACCGCGGTCGGCCATGCCCAGCTTGATCTCGGCAAACATCTCGGGCGACGTGAATTCCCGGATGTCGTCGAGATTGCCGGCATCGTTGGCGGCCTGCAGGCGGATGAAATTGACCTTGGCGTTGCGCACGAAGCCATCGACATCGAAGCCGGCCGGAATGTTGCCGTTGCTTGCCTCATTGGCAGCCGGAGCGGCAGAGCCGCCGGCCGGAATGAAGTCCGGCTGGCGCGGCGCATTGCCGCCGTAACCGGCGTTGGCATTGGCGTACTGCATGCCGGGCTGGGCACTGGCCGCCTTCTTGCGCATCAGGAAGCCGAACAGCATCACGGCGCCCATGACCAGCAGGCCGATCATCATCATGTTGGCCAGGCCTTCGCCAAAGCCGAAGTGCGAAGCCAGCGCGGCGAGGCCGAGACCGGCGGCGAGGCCGGCGAGCGGACCCATCCACGAGCGCTTGGGCTGGGCTTGCGGTGCGGCGGCCGGTGCTGCCTGCTGCTGGGTCGGGGCGGCGTTGGTCGCCTTGTTCGGGGTCACGGCCTGGCGCTGCATGCCGGAAGAGCTGCCGCCACCGAGGCGACGGGCGGCTTCGGCGTCACCGGTGGTCAGCGTAAAGCCGAGGACCAGAGCCGCGGCCATCAAAGCAAATGATTTCATTTTTGTCTCCATCGAGGTGAGTGCTACGGGCCGGATCATAGCCGGCTTATGTTTCCGGAAAAATATGGATTAAGTGCATTAACTCTTCGTAAAAAACGGAGAGTTTCAGGCAAACAGGGCAGCGCAGGCGAGCGGGTTCGATGGAAAGTAGAAATGTACGTAGGAAGCGGTCAGGCGCGCCAGCCGGTAAATCGCCTCGCCCTTGCGGCCATCCGGCGTGCTGGCGTGCACTAGCGGCGACAGTGGTGTTTCGCTCTTCGAATAATGGAAGGTGTGGCCGGCCAGTCGCCCTTCCGGCAGCTCGGCGAACTGGGTGCCGAGGGCGGCCAGGCGTGGCTGCATGACCGAGATGCCGGGCAGCAGCCCGGCGAAGGCATGCGTCGTGCCGGCCTTGTCGGTGACCTGCTCGAACAGGCTCATCATGCCGCCGCACTCGGCGAGCAGTGGTTTGCCGGCCGCGACGTGGGCGCGCAAGGCGGTCCACAGCGCCGCGTTGGCTGAAAGCGCCGCGGCGTGCAGTTCGGGATAGCCGCCGGGCAGCCATACGGCGTCGCACGGAGGCAAGGTGTCGCCGGCAATCGGCGAGAAGAAGTGCAATTCGGCACCGAGCGCCGTCAGCATTTCCAGGTTGGCCGGGTAGATGAAGCCGTAGGCGGCGTCGCGGGCGATTGCGATGCGCCGGCCGGCGAGCAGCGGCGCGACGCTGGGTGCGGAAAAGTCGGCGAATTCGATGCCCTG
This sequence comes from Quatrionicoccus australiensis, assembly GCF_020510525.1. Taxonomy (NCBI): domain Bacteria; kingdom Pseudomonadati; phylum Pseudomonadota; class Betaproteobacteria; order Rhodocyclales; family Azonexaceae; genus Quatrionicoccus; species Quatrionicoccus australiensis. The sequence continues at coordinate 4,028,730 of NZ_CP075188.1, read as the reverse complement.
CGGCAGGTTGACTGTTGCGGTGGCGGCCAGCGCATCGGCGAGCTGGTCGAGGCGGCTTTCCAGGTCGTCGATTTCGGCTGCCTGCAGCAGGCCGAGGTGACGTTCGGGCAGTGCTGCTGCGGCATTGCGCGACAACGCGCCGAACCAGCCCATGCCGGGTGGCAGGCTGTCCTTGAGCATGCCGGCATGGCGTTCGCTGCCGACGCGGTTGGCCAGTACGCCGGCAAAAGGCAGGCCGGGCCGGTAGCTAGCCAGCCCGTGCGCGACGGCACCGAAAGTCTGGGCCATCGATCCGGCATCGATCATCGCCATGACCGGGATGCCGAAGCGGCAGGCGATGTCGGCAGCTGACGGTGTTCCGTCGAACAGGCCCATGACGCCTTCAACGAGGATCAGGTCGGAATCGCGCGCGGCGCGCGCCAGCCGCCAGCGCGCATCGTCCTCGCCGCACATGCCGAAATCGAGGTTCTGGCACGGTCGACCGCTGGCCACGGCATGAATCTGCGGATCGAGAAAATCCGGGCCGCACTTGAACACGGTGACGCGCCGGCCTTGCCGCGCATGCAGCCGGGCGAGCGCGGCGGTGACGGTGGTCTTGCCCTGGCCGGAGGCGGGGGCGGCGATGAGCAGGGCAGGACAGGCGAGCGACATGGCGGCTGCGGCAGGTAAAACGGGCTTGCGGCTAGGTGTGGAACTGGCCGGGACTCACCACTCCAGCCCCGGCATTGCCTTGATGCCGGCCTGGAAGGCGTGTTTCTCGTTGCCGATGTCGCTCACCGTGTCGGCGGCGGCACGCAGGGCTTCCGGGGCGCCGCGGCCGGTGACGATGACGTGTTGCATGAGCGGCCGGGCGAGCAGCTTGGCGATGACGGCATCGAGATCGAGCCAGCCGTACTTGAAGGCGTAGGTCATCTCGTCGAGCACGACCAGGCCGATTTCCGGGTTGCTCAGATGTTCGCCGGCAATCGCCCAGGCGTGCCGGGCGGCGGCGGCATCGCGTTCCTTGTCCTGGGTTTCCCAGGTGAAGCCTTCGCCGCCGACATGCCAGGTAACGTTGGGCTGGGTGCGGAAGAAGGCTTCCTCGCCGGTGTCCGAGCGGCTCTTGACGAACTGCACGACGCCGACCTTGAGACCGTGGCCGAGGGCGCGGGCGACGACGCCGAAAGCAGCGCTCGACTTGCCCTTGCCGTTGCCAGTGTTGATCAGCAGCACGCCGCGTTCGGCCTGGGCGGCTGCGATCTGGTTGTCGATCACGGCCTTCTTCTTCTGCATGCGTTGTTCGTGGGTAACCATGTCTTACTCCGGGATGAAGCAGCGCCGGCCGTTGTCGTCGATCTGGCGCAGGGTGTAGCCGTAGAGCCCGGACAGCGTTTTGGCAGTCAGGATGGCGTCGACCGGTCCGAGTTCGTAGCGGCCGTCGCCGTGGATGAGCAGCGCGCGGTCGCAAAAACGGTGGGCCAGAGCCGGGTCGTGCAAAACCATGACGATGCCGGCGCCGCAGTCGCAGGCGGTACCGGCAAACAGTTCGAGCGCGGCCATCTGGTGATTGAGGTCGAGGTGCGACAGCGGTTCGTCGAGCAGGTAGAGCGGCGCCGCCTGGGTGAGCAGCGTGGCGATCGACAGGCGCTGGCGTTCGCCGCCGGACAGCGTGTGGATCTGGCGTTCTTCCATGCCTTGCAAACCAACTGCGGCCAGTGCGCCGCGTGCCAGATCGGCATCGCGCGTCGTTTCCCAGTCCCAGCGACCGAGATGCGGATGCCGGCCGGTCAGCGCCGTTTCGAGTACGGTCGAGCCGAACGGGTCGGCATGGAACTGGCCGAGCCAGGCGCGGCGTAGCGCCGCATCGCGCGGCGGCAACAGCGCGGCATCTTCGCTGCCAAGCAGCACGGCGCCGGCGGCCGGCGGGCGCAGGCCGGCCAGCGTCGCGAGCAGCGTCGACTTGCCGGCGCCGTTGCGGCCGAGAATGGCCAGGCGTTCGCCGCCGTTCAGCACCAGGTCGAGACGGTCGACGACGCGCCGACCGCCGATTTCGACGGCCAGTTGGCGGGCTTCGAGCAAGGGGCCGGTCATTTCGGTTGCCGCGAGAGCAGGATGAGGAAGACCGGCACGCCGATCAGTGCGGTGAGCACGCCGACCGGCAGCTGCTGCGGTGCGATCAGCGTCCGGGCCAGCGTGTCGGCCAGCACCAGCAGCGCGCCGCCGGCCAGCACCGAGGCCGGCAGCAGCAGGCGCTGGTCGTTGCCGGTCGCCAGGCGCACCAGATGTGGCACGACCAGGCCGACGAAACCGATCGAGCCAGCCGTGGTCACCGAAGCGGCGGTAGCCAGCGAAGCGAGCAGGAAAATGGCATAGCGCAGACGGTTGACCGCTACGCCGAGCGCCTGCGCCTGCAGCATGCCACGCGCCAGCAGGTTGAGTTCGCGGGCAAAGGGCATGGCCAGGGCCAGACCGACGACCAGTGCGATCAGGCCGGGCAGCCACCCGGACGCCTGGGCGAGATCGCCCATCAGCCAGTACAGCATGCCGCGCAGGCGATCTTCGGGGGCGATGGCGAGCATCAGCGCGACCAGCGCACCGCAGCCGGCGGCGACGATGACGCCGGTCAGCAAGAGGCGTGTCTGCGTCCAGCTGCCGTCACCGTGCGCCAGCCCGAAAACCAGGAACATCGCGCCGAGCGCACCGGCAAAAGCCAGCCCGTCGATGCCGAGCGCCGGCAGGCCGAGCAGGATGGCAAACAGCGCGCCGCAACCGGCGCCGCCGGAAATCCCCAGCACGTAAGGATCGGCCAGCGGATTGCGCAACAGCACCTGCATCAGCGCCCCGGCCAGCGCGAGCAGCCCGCCGCAGGCAAATCCGGCCAGCGCGCGCGGCAGGCGCAGTTCGAGCACGACATCGATGCCGGGCACTTCGCGCCCGAGCAAGGCAGAGAAAACGTCAGCCGGCGGAATGCGCAGACTGCCCACCGTCAACGCCAGCCCGATACTCAGCACCGCCAACAGGGCGAGGCTGGCGAGGATCAGGAAGGCGCGGCGGCGGGTGGGCATGTTTCAGGTGTCAGAAGCTGTAGCGGACGTCGGCAAAGACGGCTCGCCCTTCGCCTGGGTAGTAAGTGTTGCCCCAAATCCCACCATAGAAGCCGGTGGAGACATATTTCTTGTCGGTCAGGTTGGCGACGCGACCGCGTACCGTCCAGTTGGCAATGTGCCAGGTGGCGACGAAATCGGCCGTGGTGTAGGCAGCAATTTTCTCGCCAGCATTGCCGGTATCGCTGCCAAAGTGGCGGGCGCCGACATGCGTGGCAAACAATGAGAGGTTCACGTCGGTGGTCGGCTTGAAGGTGAGACCGGCGGTCGACTTGTTGGTCGGGACCAGCGGGATTCTGTTGCCGGCATTAGAACCATCGCGGAACTCAGCCTTTTGCAGGTTGAGGCCGGCGTTGATCTGCCAGTGCGGGCTGATCTCGTAGCTGGCGAATGTGTCGACGCCCTGGTGGCGGGTTTTCGCCATGTTGACGTTTTCGGTACCGTTGTAGGCGATCTCGTCGGTCATGTTCAGGCTGTAGGCCGTGACCTTGAGTGAATAGCCGTTACCGGTCCATTGCCCGCCGAGATCGACGAAGGTACCGCGTTCGGGACGGACCGGGTTGCTCGCGAAGCCGGCCGGTCCGAGTACGGTGAGTTCATCGAGATTGGCGAAGCGGAAGGTGGTACCGGCGCGCGTGAACAGGCGGAAACCGGGAGCCAGTTTGTAGCTCAGGCCGACCTCGCCGACGCCCCGGCTGTGGTCGTTACTGATGCTTTTGCCGGTGGTGTCACGGGCCGATTGTTCTACTTGCTGGTAGCGACTGCCGGCGGTCAGGGTCAGGTCCGAGGTAAGGCGCGTCTGATTCTGCAGGTAGACGGCCTGGCTGGTCTGGCTGATGGTAACCGTCTTGGTGATCGGAGCATGATCGCCGGCGGATTTGTCAGAGGTCAGTTCGCCATCGTAGTAGTCGAAGCCGAAGGTGGTCTTGCTGTTCAGGCCGGCCAGACCGTGATCCCATTGCAGACGCGGCGTGAACGAGACAGTGTTGGTCTTGCGGCGGTCGAAGGAACCCCAATCGGAAATCCAGGATGTGTTGTCGACCTCCGTGTAGCCGAGTTCGGCGGCGAAGCTCAAGCTATCAGCGAGACGCCAGGTAATGCCGGGACGGACGAAGGCGGTGCGACGTTCGGCGTAGCTGTCGTTGGTGGCTGCCTGGCGCGGATCATTTTCATATTGCGCCTTGCTCAACGAGCCGGGCAGGCCGATATCCAGTGCTGACCAGCCAATATCGACGAAAGCTTCACCGCGGTCGAAGCGCATGCCCAGGCGGCCAGAAAGATTGTTGCGTTCCTGCTTGTTGTTCTTCCGCCAGCCGTCTGTTGCCTGATGGTTGACGGCGAGGGCCAGGTCGAATTTGTCGACTTGTCTGGCGATACTGGCCGATAGCTGGCGGCCATTGTCGCTGCCGAGACCGGCTTGAATGCTGGCGCCGTCACGCTGCTTGCCGGTGATGATATTGATTACGCCACCGACCGCGTTGTCGCCGTAAAGGATGGCGGCGCTGCCGCTGACAATTTCGATGCGTTCGACGCTGTCGAGCGGAATGAGGCCCCAATCGACGTTTGAGGTATCAAGCGGATTCAGGCGCAGGCCGTTGAGCAGGACCAGGGTGCGCTGGGCGGCACCTTCACCAAAGCCACGCATGTCGATTGAAGTGTCGGCGCCAATTGAGCCGTATAGCGGTGTGACCTGCAGGCCGGCGTTGTAGCGCAGGACATCGGGCAGCGTCTGGGCGCCGGAGTCGCGGATGTCCTCGCGGGTAATGGTCGTTACGTTCGATGCCGTGGCTAGCGAGGAGTCGCTGAAACGGCTCGCGGTGACGACCACGTCGTCGAGGAGTGCCAATTGCTGGGCAGCGGCAGGAATGGCAAAAAGAGCGGGCAGCAGCACCGCCAAAGGCTTGAGACGTGAATTCATGATTTCCCTTTCCCGACAGGCGTCCCCGCACGTCGGAACAGCATTGAAAAGGAAGTGTGGGGAGTGAATTCAGGTCGGGGACCGGCACCACCGCCCCGTGGCACTTCCGTTGGTGTCCAGGCCGGTATCCGGGCTTGCAAGTCTTGACGCGTCGCCTTCCCAGGTTTGCACCCAGTGGCCTGATGACGCGCCCGCACTTGCTTACCGTTGCGGGGGCAGCAGCGGAATGGTCTCGATGGAGACGCACCGCTTTCCCGTTTAACTGCGCTTGGAGATTCCGTACGCAGCACCTGTAACGGCGCGCATTCTACCTTGTGACGTATTGCTGCGCAGCAAAAATTACAGTTTGTCCTTCTACAAACTACTTTGAGAATAAAGGCTTAGTCCTTGACCATGCGGGCTTTTAACATTTATAGTCCGGGCCATGAATAGCGAACTCGAAGCACTCGAAGGCAAGGTTGAACAGGTCGTTGCCCTGGTTCAGCAGTTGCGTGCCGAGAACGAAGTACTGAAGAACCAGATGGCTGCGGCCGAGGTCGAGCGCCTGCATTTGCGCCAGACCATGGCGGCGGCGCGCGAACGCCTCGAAGGCCTGGTCGACAAGCTGCCCGAGGATGTCTGAGATGAGCGCCGAGACCAATTTCCTTGATGTCAAGATCATGGGCCGCGAATATCGCGTGGCCTGCACCGCCGAGGAGCGCGATGCGCTGTTGCTGGCGGTCGATCTGGTCGACGGCAAGATGCGCGAAATCGCCCAGCGCACCAAGAGCACCATTGCCGAGCGTGTTGCCGTCATGGCCGCGCTGAACATCGCGCACGAGCTGCTTTCCGGGGATTCCCGCAGTGGCGAAAAAAGCTTTGCGGAAGCGGTTGATACTTCCGAAGCAAAGCGTAGAATCGACGACATGGGAGCACGGATAGACACCGTGCTGGCGCCCCAGCAGCAACTGGATCTCTGATCAATTCCTGCTGATCCCGGCGCTATCCGCCGAGTGTCCCCTGCGGTGTTTGTTAAGGCCATATATTCCTTGAACCAATGCTAATTGGCATCGGTTGCGGACCGTCAATCCGCTGTTGTGCGTGCTCTTCGTCGAGCGTGCCTGATGCGGAAGGAACGTAGCCACTCTGGACTCAGGTTCAGGATGCCGGCCTGACGGCACTTGCGGGGGCCAATCTTCAACGGGTGGCAGAGTTTCTGCCACCCGTTTTCATTTCCGAAATCGCGACATGAACTACTGGTTGATGAAATCCGAGCCTGACGAGGTGTCGATCGACGATCTCGCTGCAGCACCCGACCGGACGGTGCCATGGTTCGGCGTTCGCAACTACCAGGCGCGCAATTTCATGCGCGACGCGATGCAGGTCGGCGACCTCGCCTTCTTCTATCATTCCGGCTGTGCCGAGCCGGGCATCGCCGGCATTTGCGAGGTGTGTTCCGGGCCCTATCCGGATGCCACGCAGTTCGCGCCGCAAAGCCCGTATTTCGATCCCAAGTCGCCCCCGGATAATCCGCGCTGGCTGTTGCGCGATGTTCGGTTTGTCAGCAAAACGCGTTTTGTTCCGCTCGCAGAACTGCGCCAGCATCCTGAACTTGCCGGCATGCGCCTGCTGGCGCGCGGCAATCGTTTGTCGATAACGCCGGTGACAGGAGATGAATGGGATTTCATCGTCGGGCAGTTGCTCGCTATCACCCAATTGAAAAGGTCTTGAGAATGGCTATTGAGTGGTTGATTGCCTATTTGTTGCTGGGTGCCCTGGTCGGGATTTTTGCCGGCTTGCTCGGGGTGGGCGGTGGCGGCATCATGGTGCCCCTGCTGACGGCGATGTTTGCCGCCCAGGGGGTGGGCAGCGAGCATCTGGTTCATCTGGCGCTCGGTACCTCGATGGCGGCCATCGTCCTGACTTCGATTTCGAGTCTGCGCGCCCATCATGCGCATGGTGCGGTACGCTGGGACATCGTCAGGGCGATTGCGCCGGGCGTCCTGCTCGGCACCTTTGCCGGGACTTTTGTCGCTTCACGCGTGCCGACGCAGCCGCTGGCCATTTTCTTTGCCTGCTTCATGGCTTACGTGTCGCTGCAGATGATCCTCAACGTCAAGCCGAAGCCTTCTCGCAACCTGCCCGGTGCCGCCGGCATGGCGGGCGTCGGCGCGGGCATCGGCATCATTTCGGCGCTGGTGGCGATCGGCGGCGGCTCGCTGTCGGTGCCCTTCATGACCTGGTGCAACGTCAAGATGCAGAACGCAATCGGCACCTCCGCGGCAATCGGCCTGCCGATCGCGCTGTCCGGGGCGTTGGGCTATCTGATCAACGGTTGGGGCAGTGCCGGTTTGCCGGATTGGTCATTCGGCTATGTTTACCTGCCGGCTTTCCTGCTGATCAGCAGCGTTTCCTTTTTCACGGCGCCGCTCGGTGCGCGCCTGGCACACCGCCTGCCGGTCGCGACGCTGAAGAAAATCTTTGCCGGGGTGTTGATCCTGCTCTCGGCAAAGATGCTGCACACGGTGTTTGGCGGCTGATCAGCGCGCCTTGAACACCGGTTTGCGCTTGGCCAGGAAGGCATCCAGACCTTCCTTGTAGTCCTCGGTGTCGAGGAAGGCGAAGGAGGCGGCTTTTTCCTCGTCGTTGAGCGGTCGACCGTTCTGCAGGCGGCGAATCCATTGCTTGTGCCAGCCGGCGACCAGCGGGGCACCGTTGCAGATGCGGCGGGCGGTGGCGTAGGCCTCGTCCTCGACCTGCGCATCCGGCACGACGCGCGTCACCAGTCCTTTTTCGTAGGCTTCGGTGGCGGTCAGGATGCGCCCTTCGAGCAGGATTTCCTTCATCACGGCAGCGCCGGCCAGCTTGAGCAGGCCTTCCATTTCGCCCGGATACATCGAAAAACCGAGCTTGTTGATCGGCGCGCCGAAACGGGCGTTTTCGTTGCAGATGCGCAGATCGCAGACGCCGGCGATTTCCAGGCCGCCGCCGATGCAGGCGCCTTGGATCATGGCGACGGTCGGGTGCGGGCAATCGGCAATGGCATTGAGCGCCAGGGCGACCTGGCCGTGATAGTGCAGCGCCTGTTCGAGCGTCGTGCGGGCCGTGACAAACTCCTCCAGGTCGCCGCCGGCCGCGAAGGCTTCGTGGCCGGCGCCGCGAATGACGATGCAGCGCACGTTACGGTCGACCGACAAAATGGCCATGTTTTCAGCCAGTTGCTGCCACATCGCGAGATCGATGGCGTTCAGTTTGCCGGGGTTGTTCAGGGTGAGAGTGGCGATTTCGCCGTTATTGCAGAGGTCGACCGTAGCCATAACGAATGCTTATCCGTGTTGCGAAATTGTGAATTATAGAGCTACCCGGATTCACTATTAGCCAATGTCTTATATAAGATATAATACCGCCGCCGGTTTTCCGGTAATTATTAATTAAGGGGACAGCAACCATGAGCAGCGCGATGTATGAGCGGATGCGGGCCAATCCGAAATTTCAGGAACTTGTCGGGAAACGCACGCGTTTCGCAACGACCCTGGCGGCCATTGTTTTGATCATGTTTTACGGCTTTGTGATGGTGGTGGCATTCAACCCCGTCGCTTTGGGGCAGCCGGTCAGTGAAGGTTCGATGTGGACTGTGGGAGTCGCAGTCGAACTGTTCATGTTCATTTTCTTCTGGGTGCTTACCGCCGTTTATGTGAAGCGCGCCAACACCGAGTTTGATTCCCTGACCCAAGAAATCGTCAAGGAAGCCTGGAAGGAGAACAAATAATGCGTCATCTGAGCAAAATTACTACCGCACTCGGCCTTTTCGCCGTTGCAGCGACGGCCTTTGCCGGTGGCCCGCTTGAGGGCGTCACCGAGCAGCAGGCGACCAACTGGCACGCCATCATCATGTTCTGCATCTTCGTCACGATGACGATGGGCATTACCTACTGGGCCGCCAGTCGCACCAAGTCGACGGCTGACTTCTACACCGCAGGCGGTGGCATCACCGGTTTCCAGAATGGTCTGGCAATCGCCGGCGACTACATGTCGGCCGCAACGCTGCTCGGTCTGACCGCCATGGTCTATGGCAAGGGCTACGACGGCTACATCTACATGCTGGCCTTCTTTGCCGGTTGGCCGATCATCCTCTTCCTGATGGCTGAACGCCTGCGCAACCTGGGCAAGTTCACCTTCTCCGACATCACCGCCTATCGCCTCGATCAGGGCAAGGTGCGCACCATGGCCGCGATTTCGTCGCTGGTCGTGGTCTGCTTCTACCTGATTGCCCAGATGGTTGGTGCCGGTCAGCTGATCAAGCTGCTCTTCGGTCTGGAATACAACGTCGCGATCTTCGCCGTCGGCATCCTGATGATGGTGTACGTGACCTTCGGCGGCATGGTTGCCACGACCTGGGTGCAGATCATCAAGGCCTGCATGTTGCTGGCCGGTGGCACGCTGGTGATGTTCCTAGCTTTCAGCCAGTTCGGCTTTTCGTTCCAGACGTTGGTCGAAAAGGCGACGGCAGCACATGCCCTCGGTCCCAAGCTGATGTATCCGGGCAGCCTGCTGGCCGATCCGGTAACTGCCATTTCGCTCGGCCTCGGCCTGATGTTCGGTACGGCTGGCCTGCCGCACATCCTGATGCGCTTCTTCACCGTGACCGATGCCAAGGAAGCCCGCAAGTCGGTGCTTTACGCCTCCGGTTTCGTTGCCTACTTCTTCAACGTCATCTTCCTGATGGGCCTGTGCGGCATCCTGATCGTCGGTCAGAACCCCGAGTTCTTCGAAGGCGGTGTGGTTGGCGGCAAGCTGATCGGTGGCGGCAACATGGTTGCCATGCACCTGGCCAAGGCGGTTGGCGGCGACATGCTGCTCGGCTTCCTGGCAGCGGTTGCCTTCGCCACCATCCTGGCTGTGGTTTCCGGTCTGGCACTGGCGGGCGCTTCGGCAATCTCGCACGACCTTTACGCCCGCGTCATCATGAAGGGCCAGGCTTCGGAAACGAAGGAAATTCGCGTTTCGAAGATCGCGACCATCTGCCTCGGCTTCGTTGCTATCGTGCTCGGCATCCTGTTTGAAAAGCAGAACATCGCTTTCATGGTCGGTCTGGCTTTCGGTGTGGCTGCGGCTGCCAACTTCCCGGTGCTGATCCTGTCGATGTACTGGAAGGGCCTGACGACGCGTGGCGCACTGTTCGGCGGCTACGGTGGCCTGGTTTCCGCCGTGCTCTTCGTGCTGTTCTCGAAGTCGGTCTGGGTCGATGTGCTGGGTTACAAGGCGGCTCTGTTCCCCTACACCCAGCCGGCACTGTTCGCGATGCCGATCGCTTTCCTGTTTGCCTACATCTTCTCGAAGACGGATTCGAGCGTGCGTGCCGGCAAGGAAATCGAGGCTTTCGACGACCAGTATGTCCGTGCCCAGACGGGTTACGGTGCGGCTTCCGCCAGCAATCACTAAGCTGCGCGAATAGCGAAAAACCCCGGGGGCGCGAGCCTCCGGGTTTTTTTTTGATCTCTCCAGCCGGTCGACCGTTCGCTGATGTAGTAAATTGGAAGGATAAGCTACCGAGTGGCGTTTCTCGCCCGGGGGGTCAAATGAAAAGAAAGATCGAACCGACAACTGTCGAGCGCAGCATGCGCGAAGACGATTTCATCGTCTCGAAAACCACGGCCAAGGGCATCATTACCTACGGCAATCCGATTTTCATCGAATTTTCCGGGTATACCGAAGCAGAACTGCTCGGTACCCAGCACAACATCGTCCGTCACCCGGATATGCCGCGGGCCGCTTTCAAGCTGGCCTGGGACACCATAGAGTCGGGGCGGGAATTCTTCGGCTATGTGAAGAATATGGCCAAGGATGGCAGCTTCTACTGGGTCTTTACCCATATCACGCCGGATTTTGACCGGAACAAGCGAATCGTCGGCTACACCTCGGTACGACGTTGTCCGAGGCGCGATGCGATCAGCAAGATCGAGCCGGTTTATCGTCAAATGCTGGCAGCTGAGCATGCCGCGGGGGCCAGGGACGCGATTGCGGCCGGTACCAAGGTCTTGCTTGATCTGCTGCAACAGACAGGAATGAGCTATGAAGAACTGGTCTTTTCCCTCTAGGCGCTGGGTGCTGGCTCTGTTGCTCGGGGCCGGTATTGGCTCCGCCTTTGTCTCGCCTTGGCTGGTCGTGCTTTTTTCGGTTCCGGCCCTTCTCGTTTTGCTTTGGCCGGAAAGTGCGGCTAGCGGGCCCTTGCACGAACTCGATCAGTTGCTCAGCCGGGTCGGTCAGGGGGATCTCGTTGCGCGCATGCCGCAGTCTCTTCAGGATAGTCGGCTGGAAGCCATCCGCGTCAATCTGAACTCCTTGCTGGATCAGACCGAAACGGCTTTCCGGGAAATTCTCGGTGCGATGTCGGCCTCGTCCGAAAGCCATAACTGGCGGCGCCTGCAGACTACCGGCCTGCACGGCACTTTCTGCGATGTTCTCGAGCAGATGCAACTGCTGCTTGATCGCCTCAGTGCGGCGCAGGAGTCGGTTGCTCGCGAAGCCTTGCTGTCACGCATTTTTCTGCGCTCCGAGCGTGGCCTTTCGATGGCGATCAAGCATGTTGATCTGACCTTGAACGAAGTCAGCGATCATTCGGTGCAGGTCGAAGGCATGGCCGGGGGGTTCGCACAGTCGGCGAGTGTCATGGCGAATGCAGCCGACCGCATGTCGAGTGCTCTGGGTGAGGCACAACAGGCGGCGGAGAGTGGGGTGCAGGCGTTGGCCGAACTCAATGCGCGGGCGGATGCGATTCGCGAACTGAGCGGCCGGATTGACGGCATCGCCAAACAAACAAACCTGCTGGCGCTAAATGCAGCAATCGAGGCGGCGCGTGCCGGGGAGGCCGGGCGAGGCTTTGCTGTCGTGGCCGATGAGGTCCGCAAACTGGCCGACCAGTCGCAGCGCTCGGCCGAGGAAATCACGGTTGCCATCTCCGCCGTCAGCGCCTCGATGGAGTCGGCAACCCGGCAAATTGGCGGCTTGCATCGTTCGGTAAATGGCGCACGTCTTACCGCGGCGGAGTTCAGCGAAAACCTGACGCTATCGTCCGCATCGGCCGTAGAAGTCGGCGCGTTGGCGGCGACGATAGAAACCGGGGCGCGTGCGATGATTTCTTCAATGCAACTGGTCGCCATGGCCCAGAAAGCCCGGGCTGATGTGACGGCCATCCTGCATGGGGAAAAACTCGACGTGTCGAGTTTGCCGGCAATCGAAAAGGAAGCGATTGCCGTGGTCGAATCGAGGAAATGGGTCAAGGGCAGTGCCGATCGTGATGCCCTGGTCGATATCTATGATCGACTGTTTGCCAATATCGAAAGTCAGATGCACTGAGCGGGGATGGCACAGCCATCCCCGTGTAACGATTACTTGGCCGGGCTGTCCTGCATCTTGGCCAGCGCCTCGCGGCCGGAAAGCAGATGGTCGTGCATCGCCTTCTCGGCCTTGGCCGTGTCGCCGGCCTCAAGCGCGCCCATGATGACGCGGTGCTCGTCCAGCGACTGTTGCAGACGTCCTTCCAGCGACAGCGAGTGCAAGCGTGACAGCTTGAGTACCTTGCGCAGATCCTGGATTACGGTCAGCAGCCAGCGATTGCCCGACAGCAGTTGAATTTGCCGGTGAAATTCCTGGTTGGCCTCGAAGAACGCGTCGATCCGGCCATCCCGCGCGGCGGATTCGAGTTGTTCATGGATTTTCTTCAGTCGGGCGATGTCTGCCGACTTGGCGCGGCCGATGGCTTCGGTCACGCAGCGCCCTTCCAGCATGGCCATCAGCGGGAAGATGTCGTCGAGATCCTGGCGGGAGATTTCGGTGACGTAACAGCCGCGACGCGGCTTCAGTTCAACGAGTCCTTCCGAGGCCAGTACCTTGAGCGCCTCACGGAGTGGCGTCCGGGAAATGCCGTACTGTTCGGCGAGCTTTTGCTCGTCGATCCAGGTGCCGGGATTCAGTTCATGAGCGAAGATGCGCTGGCGCAATCGTTCGGCCACTTCCTGGTAAAGCGCTGTAGGTGCAATGCGGTTCATTGTTTCCGTCTAGTGTGAATGGGCTGGCCGATACGTTGTCGGCTTGCTTCCATAATTATGGATAAAGTATTATGTGAGGTTTGGTATGTCAAGCTGGGCCTGAAAGCGTAGAATTTTGAATTCTGCATCATCGGCCTGAAAAAATCGAATCAGCGAGGGGTGTGTCATGTCTGAAAAGTTCTTTGATTCCAATAACCTGGATGCATGGGAAAAGGCCGCAGCAAAACAGTCTCCCGGCGGCGATGTCGGCAATCTGGTCTGGAACACCCCCGAAGGTCTCGCCGTCAAGGCACTGTATACGAAGGCTGACGTCGAAGGCCTCGAATTTGCTGACACCCTGCCCGGTTTTGCCCCCTATCTGCGCGGCCCGCAACCGACGATGTATGCGGTCAAACCGTGGACCATCCGCCAGTATGCCGGCTTCTCCACTGCCGAAGCTTCCAATGCCTTCTACCGCAAGGCGCTCGCCGCCGGCGGCCAGGGCGTTTCGGTGGCTTTCGACCTGGCGACGCACCGTGGTTACGATTCCGATAACGCCCGCGTCACGGGCGACGTCGGCAAGGCCGGCGTGGCGATCGATTCCGTCGAAGACATGAAGATCCTCTTCGACAGCATCCCGCTCGACAAGATTTCCGTCTCGATGACCATGAACGGCGCCGTGCTGCCGATTCTCGCCGGCTACATCGTCGCCGCCGAAGAACAGGGCGTGTCGCAGGACAAGCTGTCCGGCACCATCCAGAACGACATTCTCAAAGAATTCATGGTGCGGAATACTTACATCTATCCGCCCAAGCCGTCGATGAAGATCATTGCCGACATTTTCGGCTACACGGCGCAGCACATGCCGAAGTTCAACTCGATCTCGATTTCCGGTTATCACATCCAGGAAGCCGGTGCCAACCAGGCCATCGAACTGGCCTTCACGCTGGCCGACGGCATGGAATACGTGCGTACCGGCGTCGCTTCCGGCATGGACGTCGACACCTTCGCCGGCCGACTGTCCTTCTTTTGGGCCGTCGGCATGAATTTCTACCTGGAAATCGCCAAGATGCGTGCCGGCCGCCTGCTGTGGGACCGTATCATGACCGGTTTCAATGCCAAGAGCGCCAAGTCGAAGATGCTGCGCACGCACAGCCAGACTTCGGGCTGGTCGCTGACCGAGCAGGATCCGTACAACAACGTCGTGCGCACCACCATCGAAGCGATGGCGGCCGTTTTCGGCGGCACCCAGTCGCTGCATACCAACGCGCTCGACGAAGCCATTGCGCTGCCGACCGAGTTCTCGTCGCGCATCGCCCGCAACACGCAGCTGATCATCCAGGAAGAAACCCACATCACCAACGTCGTCGATCCGTGGGCTGGCTCCTACATGATGGAGAAGCTGACCCAGGACATGGCCGACAAGGCCTGGGGCATCATCCAGGAAATCGAGGCGATGGGTGGCATGACCAAGGCCGTCGAATCCGGCTGGGCCAAGATGCAGGTCGAAACCTGTGCCGCCGACAAGCAGGCGCGCATTGACTCCGGCAAGGACGTCATTGTCGGCGTCAACAAGTACAAGCTGGCCAAGGAAGACGCGATCGACATTCTCGATATCGACAACCACGCCGTGCGCGACTCGCAGATCGCCCGCCTCAAGCAGATCCGTGCCACCCGTGATTCGGCCGCGGTTTCTGCCGCTCTGGACGCGTTGACCGCTGCGGCCGAGTCCGGCGAAGGCAACCTGCTCGACCTGACCGTCAAGGCGATGCGCCTGCGTGCCACGGTGGGTGAAGTATCGGATGCGCTGGAAAAGGTCTTCGGCCGTTTTCGCGCCAACAACCAGACCATCTCGGGTGTGTATGGAGGCGTTGTGGAAGGTCAGGAAAGCTGGGAATCGATCAAGGCCGACGTTGCCAAGTTTGCCGAAGAAGAAGGCCGCCGGCCGCGCATCATGATCGCCAAGCTCGGCCAGGACGGCCATGACCGCGGCGCCAAGGTGGTGGCCACGGCCTACGCCGACCTCGGCTTCGACATCGACATGGGGCCGCTCTTCCAGACCCCGGAAGAAGCCGCCCGCCAGGCCATCGAGAACGACGTGCATGCCGTCGGTGTGTCGTCGCTGGCTGCCGGTCACAAGACCCTGCTGCCGCAACTGGTCAAGGCACTCAAGGACCAGGGCGGTGACGACATCATCGTTTTCGCCGGTGGCGTGATTCCGGCCCAGGACTACGACTATCTCTACAACGCCGGCGCCAAGGCCATCTTCGGGCCGGGTACCCGGATCGAGGACTCGGCCATCAAGGTGATCGAAGAAATCCGCAAGGCACGCGGCTAAACCCTGCATGCATCCGGGTGAAGCTGCCGTGCTGGCGCATTCCCTTTCCGCGGTTGATCAGGCGCTGGTAGACGGCGTGCTGGCCGGTCAGCGCCGTGCGCTGGCCAAGGCCATCACGCTGATCGAATCGACGCGTCCGGATCACCAGCAGCGTGCGCAGCAGGTCTTGAATGCGTTGCTGCCGCACACCGGCAAGGCGATCCGGATCGGCATTTCCGGTGTGCCGGGGGCGGGCAAGTCGACCTTCATCGAGGCGCTCGGCGTCTGGCTGATCGAGCAGGGCAAGAAGCTGGCTGTGCTGGCCGTTGACCCCTCGTCATCGGTGTCGGGAGGTTCCATCCTCGGCGACAAGACGCGCATGGAACTGCTCAGCCAGCGTGAAGAAGCCTTCATCCGGCCAAGTCCGTCTTCCGGTTCGCTGGGCGGCGTCGCCGAAAAGTCGCGCGAGGCCATGCTGCTCTGCGAGGCTTCCGGCTACGACGTGATCATCATCGAGACCGTTGGTGTCGGCCAGTCCGAAACGACGGTGGCCGGCATGGTCGACATGTTTTGCCTGTTGCAATTGCCGAATGCCGGCGACGATCTGCAGGCCATCAAAAAAGGTATCGTCGAGATCGCCGACATGGTGGTCATCAACAAGGCCGACATCGACAAGCAGGCTACCGCCGTTGTCCGTGCCCAGTGGCGCAATGCGTTGCACATGCTGCGTCCGGCCTCACCGAACTGGGCGCCGCCGGTCATCGCCCTGTCGGCCTTGCACAAACAGGGCATCGGCGAGTTCTGGGAACAGGTCGAGAAGTTCCAGGCTGCCCTCACGCCGACCGGCGAGTTTGCCGCCAAGCGGCAGCATCAGGCTTTGTCCTGGATGTGGCAGATGATCGATTCCGGTCTGCGCCAGCATTTCCGTCTTCACCCGCGCGTGCAGGAAAACCTGCCCGCCTTCACCCAATCCGTCGAACAGGGTCATACGACACCGGCTGCTGCCGCGTATGCGCTGCTCGACTATCTGAAACACTAATCACCCGATCCACTTAGGGAGTTTTCTATGCACGACATCATCCGCCAGCTGGAAAAAAAGCGTGAACTGGCCCGCCTCGGCGGTGGCCAGAAGCGTATCGACAGCCAGCACAAGAAGGGCAAGCTGACCGCCCGTGAACGTATCGAGCTGTTGCTCGACCCGGATTCTTTCGAAGAATGGGACATGTTCAAGGAGCACCGCTGTACCGATTTCGGTATGGATCAGGCGGAAAAAACTCCGGGTGACGGCGTGGTTATCGGCTATGGCACGATCAACGGCCGTCTGGTCTTCGTCTTCTCGCAGGATTTCACCGTGTTCGGCGGCTCGCTGTCGGAAACCCATGCCGAGAAGATCTGCAAGGTCATGGACCAGGCGATGAAGGTCGGTGCCCCGGTGATCGGTCTGAACGACTCGGGCGGTGCCCGCATCCAGGAAGGCGTTGCCTCCCTCGGCGGTTACGCCGACGTGTTCCAGCGCAACGTGATGGCCTCCGGCGTCGTGCCGCAGATCTCCATGATCATGGGCCCCTGTGCCGGTGGTGCGGTGTACTCGCCGTCGATGACCGATTTCATCTTCATGGTGAAAGACTCGTCCTACATGTTCGTGACCGGTCCGGAAGTCGTCAAGACGGTGACCCACGAAGACGTCACCGCCGAAGAACTGGGCGGTGCAGTGACGCATACCAGCAAGTCCGGTGTTGCCGACCTCGCTTTCGAGAATGACGTCGAAGCCCTGTCCATGCTGCGCCGCTTCATGAACTTCCTGCCGGCCAACAACAAGGAAAAGCCGCCGGTTACCTGGACCAACGATCCGGCCGGTCGCATGGATTATTCGCTCGACACCCTGGTGCCGGACAATAACAACAAGCCGTACGACATGAAGGAATTGCTGATCAAGGTCGTCGACGACAACGATTTCTTCGAAATCCAGCCGGATTACGCCAAGAACATCATCATCGGCTTCGGTCGCGTTGACGGCCATCCGGTCGGTATCGTCGCCAACCAGCCGCTGGTGCTGGCCGGTTGTCTCGACATCAAGTCCTCGATCAAGGCTGCCCGTTTCGTGCGTTTCTGCGATGCCTTCAACATTCCGGTCGTGACCTTCGTCGATGTGCCGGGCTTCATGCCGGGTACGCAGCAGGAATACGGCGGCATCATCAAGCACGGCGCCAAGCTGCTCTACGCGTACGCCGAATGTACCGTGCCGAAGGTCACCGTGATTACCCGCAAGGCCTACGGCGGCGCTTACGACGTGATGTCGTCCAAGCACCTGCGTGGCGACGTCAATCTCGCCTGGCCGTCGGCTGAAATCGCCGTGATGGGCCCGAAGGGCGCCGTCGAGATCATCTTCCGCGAGGAAAAGAACGATCCGGCCAAGCTCGCCGAGCGCGAAGCCGAGTACAAGGACAAGTTTGCCAATCCGTTCGTGGCTGGCGCACGTGGCTTCATCGACGACGTCATCATGCCGCATGCCACCCGCAAGCGTATTGCCCGCTCGCTGGCCATGCTGCGCGACAAGAAACTCGACAATCCGTGGCGCAAGCACGGCAACATTCCGCTTTGATTAGGATCCAGGATCGAGTTATTAGGATCGAGTGGGCCTGCGCTTACTAACAGCTCAAGCTCCTCGATCCTCGATCCTAAAAAAGGACGAACACTTATGTTTACAAAGATTCTCATAGCAAACCGCGGCGAAATCGCCTGCCGTGTCATCAAGACCGCCCGCAAGATGGGCATCAAGACCGTCGCCGTCTATTCCGAAGCCGACAAGGATGCCTTGTTCGTCGATATGGCCGATGAAGCCGTCTGCATCGGCCCGGCTGCCTCGAAAGAGTCCTATCTCGTTGCCGACAAGATCATCGCCGCCTGCAAGCAGACCGGCGCTCAGGCCGTCCATCCGGGCTACGGCTTCCTGTCCGAGAACGCCGCATTTTCCCGCCGTCTGGAAGAAGAAGGCATCAAGTTCATCGGTCCGAAGCACTACTCCATCGCCAAGATGGGCGACAAGATCGAGTCCAAGAAGCTGGCCATCGAAGCCAAGGTCAACACCATTCCGGGCTACAACGAAGCTATCGCGGGTCCTGACGAAGCCGTCAAGATCGCCCAGGGCATCGGCTATCCGGTGATGATCAAGGCTTCCGCCGGTGGCGGCGGCAAGGGTCTGCGCGTTGCCTACAACGATGCCGAAGCGCATGAAGGCTTCTCGTCCTGCGTCAATGAAGCCCGCAACTCCTTCGGTGATGACCGCGTCTTCATCGAAAAGTACGTGCTCGAGCCGCGTCACATCGAAATCCAGGTGCTCGGCGACTCGCACGGCAACTACGTGTATCTGAACGAGCGTGACTGCTCGATCCAGCGTCGTCACCAGAAGGTCATTGAAGAGGCACCGAGCCCCTTCGTCGATCCGGAAATGCGCAAGGCGATGGGCGAACAGGCCGTGGCCCTGGCCCGTGCCGTGAATTACGAGTCGGCCGGTACGGTCGAGTTCGTGGTCTCCGGTGCGACCAAGGAGTTCTACTTCCTGGAAATGAACACCCGCCTGCAGGTGGAACACCCGGTCACCGAGCTGATCACCGGCCTCGACCTGGTCGAGCAGATGATCCGCGTCGCCTACGGCGAAAAGCTGCCGCTGGCCCAGGCTGACGTCAAGATCAATGGCTGGTCCATGGAGTGCCGGATCAACGCCGAAGACCCGTTCCGCGGCTTCCTGCCGTCTACCGGTCGTCTGGTCAAGTTCCTGCCGCCCAAGGAAACCACCGACGCCAATGGTACGACCCGTGTCGATACCGGCGTATACGACGGTGGCGAAATCTCGATGTTCTACGACTCGATGATTGCCAAGCTGATCGTGCATGCTGCCACCCGTGAGCAGGCCATCGCCCGCATGCGTGATGCCCTGAACGGTTTCGTCATCCGCGGCATTTCCTCGAACATTCCGTTCCAGGCCGCGCTGATGCAGCATCCGGTTTTCCATTCCGGCATCTTCGATACCGGTTTTATCCCCAAGCACTACCCGACCGGCTTCGATGCCTCGATGGTGCCGCACGATGATCCGGCCCTGCTGGTTTCGATTGCTGCCTACGTTTACCGCGCCTTTACGGATCGTTCGGCCTCGATCACCGGCCAGTTGCAGGGTCACGAGCGTATCGTCAGCGACAACTGGTGTGTCGTTCGCCTGAATCCGAATGGCAACGAGAGTCATCATGTTGTGGCGCGTCCGGTCGCCGGCGGTTATCACGTCGAATACCAGGGCAAGCAATACGAGATCCTGTCCGACTGGAAGCTGGGTGAATCGCTCTTCAACGGCACCTGCAACGGCGAAGCATTCACGCTGCAGGTCGAACGTCACAAGACCAAGTACTCCCTGTTCCATTGGGGTACCCGTGCCGACTTCATGGTGATGAGTGCCCGTGCTGCCGAATTGCTGGCCCTGATGCCCGAAAAGCCGGCACCCGACCTTTCGAAGTTCCTGCTCTCCCCGATGCCGGGTCTGCTGCGCGAAGTCTCCGTAGCCGTCGGTCAGGAAGTGAAGGCCGGCGAGAAGCTGGCGGTCATCGAAGCCATGAAGATGGAAAACATCCTCAAGGCCGACCAGGACTGCAAGGTCAAGAAGATCTCCGCTGCGGCCGGCGAAAGCCTGTCGGTGGATCAGGTCATCATCGAGTTCGAATAAGCCGGATTTCGACCGTTTCTGACGGTCGACCGCTGCGCGGAGGTCAATTCCGCGCAGTACCGGACAAAAGGCCCGTCATGCGACGGGCTTTTTTATTTGCTCAGGCCAGACGGCAGCTGTAGCGAACGAAGTCGATGCCGCGTTCGATGACTTCGATCGGTACGAGATGTTCCAGCGTGCCGCCTTCGAGGGCCAGGCCGATGCCGGGACGGATCGGGGCGGCTGATGGAATGAGCAGCGACACCTGGCCGGCGTCATGCAGCAGGAAGGCCGCCACCCGCGGCATTTTCTGTTCGCGCGGGCCGAGCGGTTTCAGGCGGCAGGCCTCGATCTTGCCGGCATACCAGTCCAGTGTTCCGCTCAGGCTGCCGCCGGCATCGCCGAGCAGTGCCCGCAACACCCCAAGGCGTGCCTGACCATCGCGCAGCGTGGCGATCAGGCAGGGCGCCAGGCGGCGTTCGCCGGTCTCGGGCGGGCGGATTGCGATGCCGTCGAAGACTTTCCACATCTCCCCCGGAATGTGCAGGCGCTGGACGGCGGTCGGCATGCGTGCCACCTGGTCGAAGCCGAAAATGGCCATGCGTTCATTGGCCAGGGCTTCACTGCTGACGTCCATGCTGGCTTCGGGATTGAGCAGTTCTTCGGTGAAAAGCGCATAGGCATCGGCCGGGCCGAAGGCGAGCTGGACATCGCCGCTCTCGCCGGCGGGGGCTGGCGGACTGGCCAGCAGATAGCGGTCGATGTCGGTCAACAAGCGGATGCAGGCGCTCCCCGACAGCTCGCGGCCGAGCTTCAGGGATTCGGGCGTTTCGCCATTGTGCAGGGCTTCGACGCGGGCGCTGATCTTGCGCGCGATCGAGCGGATGCCCAGCCAGCGCGGCATGCCTTCCGGCAAGGTGGTGCCGAACAGCGAAGTGAGAGAAATTTCGCGGGCATTGGCGCTCTGGTCGGCTTCCATGTGAAAACTGCACAGCTCGCGCCAGCGGCTGATCGCGCGGTTGGCCACGGCCAGTTGCGGCGCCGTCAGGCGGTAGGGGTCGATCAGGCGGAGCAGGAAGGCCCAGGCCAGCAGTCCGGCGATGTTGCCCTCGCCCAGATGCGGGAAATCCTTGTCCGTCACCGGCTGGCGCAGGATGCCGCTGCTTTCGGCCTGGATCAGGACGCCGAAGAGCAGCTGGTCGAGCTGTGCCGGACATTCGCGGGCGGCCAGGAAATGGCAGAACTCTGCGGTCCGGAAGGCATTGGCGGCGCGAAACAGCAGCCGGCATTTGTCCTTGGGGGCAAAGTGCGGCGCCAGACGCAGATAGGCGATGCCCAGGCGGGTCCACAGGTGTTGTGACGCGACAAAGATGCTCTCGTCTTCGGCCGGTATCGGCAATGGCTTGCGCGTATAGCGTGACTCAAGGGCGCAGAGCGTGGTGACCGATGCGCTGTGCAGGAGGTCGAGTTGTTCGGCAATCAGGCCGGGGGGCTGGCGGGCTCCATCTGTGGCATTGAGTTGCCCGGTCAGCAATTCGAGCATGAGCAGCGGCTGGGTCTGGGGCTGGGCAGCGAGCCATGCCTTGGCGCTGGCCAGGTCGGCAAAGGCGGCATGCCGGGTTGGCTCGGCCGCGGGCAAGTTCAGCCAGTGCATTCAGGATCCTTTCGGGTTATGCTGTAGCCATGAGTGGATTCGAGCATTATGAACGCGAACTGGCCGATCTTGATCACGAGATTCGCCGTTACGCCGCAATCTGTGGGGTCGATCTGGCCAATCGTTACGCGCTGGATGCCTGCCTGCAGGAGCATCATGCTAACTGGGCCGATGACAAGGCACGCGAGAGCCTGCATGGCCTCCTGATCCTGCGGATCAAGCTGGAGGCGGAGATGATCGAACTGGGCTTTGCGCCACCGCCGCTCATTCCGCCTGCCACCTTCGAGACTTGATCAGCCGTCGGCGTTGATCTTCGTGATCAGCGCCTGCAGAGTAGCCGCTGCCTGATCGTTGGCAACCTGACAGGTGCCGGCTGCCTGGTGACCGCCGCCACCGTACTGCAGCATCAGTTCGCCGACATTGGTCTTGCTGCCGCGGTCGAGGATAGACTTGCCGGTCGCGAAGACCGTGTTTTGCTTCTGGACGCCCCACATCACGTGGATCGAGATGTTGGTCTGCGGGAACAGCGCGTAGATCATGAAGCGGTTGGTCGCCCAGATGGTTTCCTCGTTGCGCAGGTCGAGCACGACGAGGTTCTTGTGTACCGTCGCGCAGCGCTGGATCTGTTCGCTCGCCCGTGCCGCCTGTTCGACGTAAAGATCAACCCGTTCCTTGACGTCAGGCAGGGCGAGAATCTCGTCGATGCCGTGATTGCGGCAGTATTTGATCAGATCCATCATCAGCGTGTAGTTGCTGATCCGGAAGTCACGGAAGCGGCCGAGGCCGGTGCGTGCATCCATCAGATAGTTGAGCAGTACCCAGTCGGTCGGATTGAGGATCTCGTCGCGGCTGAATTGTGCCGCATCGGCCTTGTCGACCGCATCCATCATGTCATCGGTGATGTTCGGGAAGGCTTCCTTGCCGCCGTAGTAGTTGTACACGACACGCGCCGCCGACGGGGCTTCCGCCTGGATGATGTGATTCTTGCGCTCGCCGGTGTTGCGGATGGTTTCCGACAGGTGGTGGTCGAAGGCGAGGTGGGCGGAGGCGACGTACGGCAGGTTGGTGGTGATGTCACGCGCCGTGATGTCGATCTTGCCGTCCTGCATGTCTTTCGGATGCACGAACTTGATGTCGTCGATCAGGTCCAGTTCGTTGAGCAGCACGGCACAGACGAGGCCGTCAAAGTCACTGCGGGTGACGAGACGGAATTTCTCTTGGGTCATTGGATGTGTCTCCGGTTGGCGAATGGCTTGTCAGACAGAGCATAGCGCCATTGCTGCCGGAGTGGAACGCGCCCGGCACGGCATTCTTGCCGTACTGCCGGGCGACGGTGTTCAGCCCTTGCCGCCGGCCTTCATCTTGTCGATGCCGCTGCGCAGCATCTGGTCGATTTCCGAACCCGGATCGACCTGCGGCAACAGGGCTTCCCAGTAAGCGATGCCCTGCTTGTTGTCGCCGGCTTCCATGGCGGCGGCGCCGGCCAGGAAGAGCGAATGCGGGTGGTTGGGGGCGAGCTTGAGGGCGCGCTCGACGAGCTGGCGCGGCTTGCCCTTGAGGCCCTTGCCGCCGGCCATGGCCAGGGTTTCCGCATAGCTGGCGAGGAGGTCGGGGTCTTCGTTGACCAGCTTTTCCGCCTTGCCGTAGGCGCTGGCGGCTTCTTCGTAACGTCCCATGGTCTTGTAGGAGCGGGCCAGCATTGCCCAGCCCTGGAGATCGTCCGGGTTTTCCTGCATGCGGGCGGCTAGTCGGGTCACCATGTCGTTGATCTGTTCCGGCGTCATTTGCGGCTGGGCGACGGTCTGGGCCGGGTCAAGCGCGCGCGGGTTGCCGAGGATGCCGTAGGTGGCGAGTGCCAGGATGGGCAGAAGCAGGACGATGGCGATTGCCGTCTTGCGGCTCGGGGCGTTGCTGCCGTTGGCATTGCTGGTGTCAGCGGGGACTTCCTCGAGCAGGCGGCGCTGGATCTCGCGCTCGGCCTGGGCGAAATCGGCATCAGCCAGCGCACCGGCCTGATGCTCGGCGGCCAGGTCGGCCAGCTGGTCGCGGAAAATCGCCAGATTCGAAGCCTGGCGATCGCTGGCGCTGGTTTGCGGGCGGCGGGCAAACCACAGCGGCGGCAGGATGAAGGCGGTGACGACCACGATGAGCAAAATGGCAAAGAGGGCGAACTGAATCATTTTTGGTCGATTTCCTTGAGCAGCGCAGCGGCGCGGCGGGCTTCATCGGCAGTCAGTGGCTGATCGTCGGCAAGGCGCCCGGCACGCTGGCGCAGGTAGCGCAGCAGGGCGTAGAGGCCGATCAGCAGCAGGGCGATCGGACCGCCCCAGAGGAGCAGCGTGATGCCCTTGACCGGCGGCCGGTAGAGCACGAAGTCGCCGTAGCGGACGACCATGAAATCGACGATTTCCTTGTCCGACTTGCCATCCTTGATCATGCCGCGGATCTCGCGGCGCAGATCGACCGCCAGTTCGGCATTCGAGTCGGCGATGGTCTGGTTCTGGCAGACCAGGCAGCGCAATTCTTCGGAAAGACCCTGCAAGCGCTTTTCGGCGACCGGATCGGCAGCTTGCGCCGCTTCGTTGATTTCCGAGCCGAAGGCAGCGGTCGACGCGAGGAAAAGGGCAAAAACCAGCGCGCGCTTGATCATTTGTCGAGCTCCGCGATCAGCGGCAGGATCTTGCCGGACAGGACGTCCGGCGTGATCGGACCGGTGTGCTTCATGCGGATGACGCCGGTCTTGTCGATGACGTAGGTTTCCGGCACACCATAAACGCCGTAGTCGATGCCGACGCGGCCGTCGAGGTCCATCACGGTCAGCGTGTAGGGGTTGCCGTGCGTCGCCAGCCATTTTTCGGCGCGCTCGAAAGCGAGTTTCTTCTCGTCGGCGGCCGACATCTTGCCCATGTCGAATTCGCCGTCGCCGCGCACTTCCTTGTAATTGAGGCCGATCAGCGGCACCTTGCTGCTCTTCGAGAAATTGACCAGCACCGGGTGTTCCTGGCGGCAGGAGATGCACCACGAGGCCCAGACGTTGAGCAGCCAGACCTTGCCCTGCATGTCCTTGGGGCCGAGTGTGGTGTCCGGCTTGGCGAGCACGTTCAGGCTGAAGGCCGGGGCCGGCTTGCCGACCAGCGGCGACGGGACGTCGCGCGGATTCAGATTGAGCCCGATGGCGAGCAGCACGACGAGGGCGGCAAAGCCGCCGAGTATCCAGAAATAACGGTTCATGCGGTTTGGCTTCCTGCGGGAATGGCGGCGCTGGCGCGCGCCTTGGCGCGGTAACGGCGATCGAGCAGCGCGAGCAGGCCGCCCAGCGCCATCAAAATGCAGCCCCCCCAGATCCAGTCGACGAAGGGCTTGTAATAGACGCGCACGGCCCATTCGCCTTCCGGCTTGTCGCGGTCGATCGGCTCGCCGAGCGAGACATAGACGTCGCGCAGCAGGCCGGCGTCGATCGAGGCTTCGGTCATCGGCATGCCGGAGGAGGCGTAATTGCGCTTTTCCGGGTTCATTTTGCGCTGGAATTTGCCGTTGACCGCCAGGTCGAAGTCACCCTGCGCCGCCATGTAGTTGGGGCCTTCGACGGCCTTCACGCCGTTGAAGGTGAAGTGGTAGCCGGCGACATCGACCGATTCGCCGGGCGCCATCTTGACGTCCTTTTCTTCCTGGAAGCTCGACACCATGGTGGCGCCGACGACGAAAACGGCGATGCCGACGTGCGCCAGGTGCATGCCGACGAAGCTGCGCGGCTGGCTCAGCGCGGCAGCAAGGAAGGAGCGCTGGCCGCGGGTTTTGCCGACACGTTCGACGAAGTTGAGTAGCGCCGTGAACACGATCCAGGCGGCGAGCAGGATGCCCAGTGCGGTCAACGCCGTCCAGCTGCCATAAACCAGCGGCAGGGCGATGGCGACGACGACAGCGGCGGCGAAGGCCCAGCGCACGGTACGGCTGATTTCGGCGATGGAGGCTTCCTTCCAGCGCGCGAAGGGACCGATGCCCATCAGGAACAGCAAGGGCGTCATGACCGGGACAAAAACGGCATTGAAATACGGTGGACCGACCGAGATCTTGCCGACGCCGAGCGCATCGATCAGCAGCGGGTAAAGCGTGCCGAGCAGCACCGTGGCGCAGGCGACGACGAGCAGCACGTTGTTGGTGAGCAGCAGCGATTCGCGCGAGACCAGGCCGAAGCGCCCGCCCAGGCCGACCTTGGGGGCGCGCCAGGCAAACAGCGCCAGCGAGCTGCCGATCACGGCGACCAGGAAGATCAGGATGAAGACGCCGCGGCGCGGGTCGGTGGCGAAGGCATGCACCGAGGTCAGCACGCCGGAACGGACCAGGAAGGTGCCGAGCAGCGACAGCGAGAAGGCGGAAATCGCCAGCAGTACCGTCCAGTTCTTGAAACTGCCGCGCTTTTCGGTGACCGCCAGCGAATGGATCAGCGCCGTGCCGACCAGCCAGGGCATGAAGGAGGCGTTTTCGACCGGGTCCCAGAACCACCAGCCGCCCCAGCCCAGTTCGTAATAGGCCCACCACGAACCCATCGCAATGCCCAGCGTCAGGAAGCACCAGGCGGCCATCGTCCACGGCCGCGACCAGCGCGCCCAGGCGGCGTCAAGCTGGCCGGAAAGCAGCGCCGCAATGGCGAAGGCGAAGGCGACCGAGAAGCCGACATAGCCCATGTAGAGCAGCGGCGGGTGGATGACCAGGCCGAAGTCCTGCAACAGCGGATTCAGGTCGCGCCCTTCGGCGGCGGCCGGCAGCAGGCGCTCGAACGGATTCGAGGTGATCAGGATGAAGAGCAGGAAGCCAAAGGCGACCAGACCGAGCGTGCCGAGGACGCGGGCGACCATGGCTTCCGGCAACTGGCGCGACAGCATGGCGACGGCAAAGGCCCACCAGGTCAGGAACAGCATCCACAACAGCAGCGAGCCTTCATGACCGCCCCACACGGCGGCGACGCGATATTGCAGCGGCAGCAGCGAGTTCGAATGCTGCGCGGCATAGACGACGGAAAAGTCGTTCGTGACGAAGGCCTGGATCAGGCAGCCGAAGGAAATGGTCAGCAGCAAGGCCATGGCCGAGGCGGCCGGACGGGCCAGCGCGATCCAGGCGGAATGGTTGCGGTGGGCGCCGAGCAGCGGCAGGGTGCCGAGGATCAGCGCGACCAGGGCGGCAAGAATGAGGGCGAAATGACCGAGTTCGGGAATCATGCTCAGTAGCCTGCTTTCGGTTGGGTGCCGGCCGATGAAGGCGAGACATGCTTGTTGGCGCCCTGGGCGTCATTGACCGCCTGGGCGGCTTCCGGCGGCATGTAGTTCTCGTCATGCTTGGCGAGCACTTCGCTGGCGGTAAACTGGTTCTCTGCGGTCATTTTGCCCTGCGCAACAACGCCCTTGCCTTCCTTGAACAGGTCGGGAAGGATGCCCTTGTAATGCACGCTGATGTCCTTGGCCGTATCGGTGATCACGAAGGCGATGGTGACGCCGTCGGCCTGGCGTTGCAGGCTGCCTTCCTTGACCAGGCCGCCGATGCGGAAGGTCTTGCCCTGCGGTGCCTTGCCCGCCGCGACTTCGCTCGGCGTGATGTAGAGGGCGATGTTGCTGTTCAGCGCATTGAGGACGAGGGCGGCGATGATGCCGATGATGGCCAGCGCGCCGCCGATCAGGGCGAGTTTCTTGTGACGGGATTTCATTCTGCGGTGTTCCTGGTTTCAGCGCGCAACTGGCGCTTGAGGCGGGCGATGGTGGTCTTTCGATGGCGGACGACGAGAATAGGTTCAATCGCCATGATGGCCGCGGTGACGCCGAACGACCCCCAGACGTAAAGACCGTAACCGCCCATGGCGAGGAAGTCGGAGAAGCTGTTCCAGTAGATCATTTGCCGTCTCCCGCGAGCAGGGCCTTGACCCAGTCGGTGTGCCGCTCGCGCTCGAGCATGATGGTGCGCACCCGCATGAAGGCAATGGCGATCGAGTACATCCAGAAGCACATCGCCATCAGCAGCATGCCCCAGAGCATGGTTTCGGCCATCGACGACTTGGTCAGGTTGACGCTGGAACCCTGGTGCAGCGTGTTCCACCATTTGACCGAGAAATAGATGATCGGCACATTGACCACGCCGACCAGCAGCAACAGGCCGCCCGCCTTGTCGGCACGCTTGGCATCGTCGATCGCGGCGGTCAGCGCCATGTAGCCGATGTAGAGGAAGAGCAGGATCAGTTCGGAGGTCAGGCGCGCATCCCAGACCCACCATGTGCCCCACATCGGCTTGCCCCACAGGGCGCCGGTCCACAGCGACAGGAAGGCCATCAGCGCGCCGGTCGGGGCCAGCGCCTGCGCCATCATGCCCGACAGCCGGGTGTTGAAGGCCAGCCCGATGGCGGCCCAGCCGGCCATGATCAGGTAGATGAACATCGACAGCCAGGAGGCCGGGACGTGGATGAAGATGATCCGGTAGCCCTCGCCCTGCTGGAAATCGGTCGGCGCGACCAGCATGCCGAGGTAGAGCCCGGCCAGGCCGAAGACGACGGAAATGGCGACAAAGTAGGGAATCAGCGCCCCGGCCAGCGGGTAGAAGGTGGCCGGTGACGCGAAACGATAGAGATTGAAGCGGTCTTTCATTCGAGGGCAATCTTCAAGGCAGCGGCAGACGCCCAGGGGGCGAAGCCGAGTGAGGCAAAGGTAAGGGCGGCCAGCAAGGACAGATGACCTTCTCCCCCGAGCCCGGTCACCGTCGCATCCACTGCGCCAGCGCCGAATATTAGCACTGGAATATATAGCGGCAGAACCAGTAATGAGAGCAGCACGCCGCCGCCGCGCAGACCCAGGGTCAGTGCCGCGCCGATGGCGCCGATGCCGGACAGGGCCGGCGTACCGAGCAGGATGGCGCCAGTCAGCACGACGAGTGCGTCAGCGGACAGGTCGAACTGGATGCCGAGGATGGGGGCGATCAGTGCCAGGGGCAGGCCTGAGACCAGCCAGTGAGCGATCACTTTGCCGGTAACGACCAGCCCAAGGGGGTGTGGCGCCAGTGCCAGTTGTTCGAGCGTGCCATCGCGATGGTCATCGGCAAACAGGCGTGGCAGCGACAGCATGGTAGCGAGCAGAGCTGCGACCCACAGCACGCCGGGCGCCAGTTTGCGCAGCAGGTCGGGTTCCGGCCCGACGCCGAGCGGGAACAGGCTGACCACGATGACAAAGAAGAAGAGCGCCGAGACGATGTCGGCCTGGCGGCGCATGGCCAGTTTCAGGTCGCGGGCGATGACGGCGGTGACGATTTTGAACATTAGCGGTCGACGCTCAGGAAAGACGCAATTCGCGCACCTTGCCGGCCGGGATATTGACCAGCTGGTGCGTCGTCATCACGGCCAGGCCGCCGCGCTGCAGGTGGCCGGAAATGATGCCGGCCAGCCAGTCGACCGCAGCGACGTCGAGGGCGACGAAGGGTTCGTCGAGGATCCACAGCGGCCGCTTTTCCTTGACCAGACGGGCCAGTGCGACGCGCCGCTTCTGGCCCTGCGAGAGGTATTTGCAGGCAAGGTCCTCGCGCCCGGCGAGGCCGACCTGTTCGAGGGCGTCGATCGCTTCTTCCTCGCTCAGCTCCTCGTCGGCAAGACGCGCTGCGGCGAGCAGGTTCTCGAGCGGGGTCAGTTCTTCCTTGATCGCGTTGAGGTGGCCGAGATAGCAGAGATCGGCGCGGAATTCGTCGGATTTGATGCTGGCGCCCTGCCAGCGGATTGCGCCGGCTTCCGGCGGCAGCAGGCCGATCAGCATGCGCAGCAGGCTGGTCTTGCCGGCCCCGTTCTTACCCTGCAGATACAGCAGTTCTCCGGCCTCCAGCCGAAAGCTGAGGCCTGCGAACAGGCGGCGCTCGCCGCGCACGCATTCCAGATTGTCAGCTTCAAGCATCAGGGGAAAAACCGAAATAAATCAGCGGTGAATTATGAGCGCGCAAGTGTACCGGCAGATTGATGGGAATCAAACAAAACGGCCAAGAAAAACGGGGGCCGCAGCCCCCGTCGATTTTCCGGGCTGCCCCTTATTTCTTCTCGAACGGGGTCGGACGCGGCGTGGCATCGGCCGACGGCGGCAGGATAGGCAGCTTGAAGTTCGGCTGGTCGCCGGTCAGCGTCTTCAGGAAGGCGACGACCTTGGCGTTTTCATCGGCCGTGAACTTCTTGCCAAGCTGGATGCGAGCCATGGTGTCGACCGCTTCCGGCAGCGTGTTGGCGGCGCCGTCATGGAAGTACGGATAGGTCATTTCGACGTTGCGCAGGGTCGGCACCTTGAAGTTGAAGCGGTCGGCATCCTTGCCGGTCACTGCCGAGCGGCCTTCGGCCGGGCTCGAGGCCTTGTAGGCTTCGACCAGACCCATTTTCTGGAAGGAGTTGCCACCGACGGCCGGGCCGTTGTGACAGGCGACGCAACCGCTGTCCTTGAACAGCTTGTAGCCTTCAAGTTCATTCTTGCTCAGCGCCTTCTTGTCGCCCTTCAGCCACTTGTCGAAGCGCGAGTTCGGGGTGACCAGGGTTTCCTCGAAGGCAGCGATGGCCTTGGTGACTTCCTCTATGGTCACCTTCTCGGTACCGAAGGCTTTCTTGAATTCCGCGACATAGCCGGGGATCGATTGCAGCACGTTGATCGCCAGGGTGTGCGTAAATGCCATCTCGCCCGGGTTGGCGATCGGACCGCCGGCCTGGGCCTGGAGATCGGCGGCGCGGCCGTCCCAGAACTGGGCGACATTGAGGCTGGAGTTGAGTACGGTCGGTGCGTTGATCGGGCCTTCGTTCCAGTTATGGCCGATCGAGGTCTTGATGTTGTCGGTGCCGCCCATCGACAGGTTGTGGCAGGAGTTGCAGGAAATGAAGCCGGACTTGGACAGGCGCGGGTCGAAGTAGAGCTTCTTGCCGAGTTCGACCAGGGCCGGATTGCTGACCTTGGTTGCGGCGATCGGCTGGATCGGCTCCTGGCTGGCAGCCTGGGCGACATGGCCGATGAGCAGGCCGGAAATGACCGCGAGGGCGGTGGACAGAATGGTGCGTTTCATCGTTATGCTCTCCCTTTGTGAAAAATTGCTGCGGCCATTCTCTCCTGTCTGGATGTGTTAACATTGATCCAAGTCAATGATTTTTATGGGTTTTGTATATAGGCGCTATAGCTTGTGCCTATAACAGCAAGGGGCGGTAGACCCCACCATTTTGCGGAGGATAGTCATGACCTTGACCGAATTGCGTTACATCGTTGCCCTCGCCCAGGAGGGTAATTTCAGTCGTGCTGCCGAACGTTGTTCGGTCAGCCAGCCGACCTTGAGCGTGTCGATCGCCCGTCTCGAAGACGAGTTCGGCGTGCAGTTGTTCGAGCGCGGCAAGGGCTTTGTCAGCCCGAGTGCGGTCGGGCGCCGCGTCGTCGAGCAGGCGCAGCAGGCCATTGCCGAAGCCGACAAGGTGCGGCAGATCGCCATGCGCGGCCGCGACCAGCTGGAAGGGCCGTTGCGTCTCGGCGTCATTCACACCATCGGCCCCTACCTGCTGCCGCAGCTGATCCTGTCGCTGAAGCGGGTGGCACCCGGCATGCCGCTTGCCATCGAGGAAAACATGACGGCGACGCTGGCCGACATGCTGCGCGACAACGACATCGACGTCGTCATCATCGCCCTGCCCTTCGATTTGCCCGGCGTGCTGACCCGGCCGCTCTACGATGAGTCCTTCAAGGTTGTCGTGCCGCGCGGTCATGCCTGGGAAAACATGGCGGAAATCAGTCCCGAGGAAGTGGCTGGCGACGAAGTGCTGCTGCTCAAGGCCGGCAACTGCTTCCGCGACCAGGTACTGGGTGCCTGCCCGCAGGTGAGCAGCCCGGAAACCGATGTCCGGCTCGGTCACTCGATCGGCACCATCCGTTGCATGGTGGCCTCCGGGCTGGGCGTCTCGGTGCTGCCCGAAGGGGCGCTCGGGCATCCCTACAGCAACGAGCTGATCAGCGTCATACCCTTTCGCGCACCGGAGCCATCACGCCGCATCGCCCTTGCCTGGCGCGCCGGTTTCGTCCGTCCGAAGGCGATCGATGCGCTACTGGCAGCGGTGGCCGGTCTGCACAACCCGGCTTATCACCTGCTTCCCTGACTCGCCAGCAGCACCTCGGTCTGTATCTTTTGCAGGTAGTCGCTCAGTGTCTGACTCTGCTTTTCGACAGCCTCCAGCAAGGATGCCTGTTCCGGCGTGTTGCGTTGATCGAGCAGTTGTTTGCCGAGTTGATGAATCTGCCGGTGAATTTGCGCCAGTTCGTTGAATTCCTTGATGGCCGCATAGCGCTGGGCTTTCGGGCTGGTGTACCAGCGGCCGAAACGGCAGGCGTTTTCATCGAGCTCCGGTGCTGGCTGCCGACCATCTTCATCGGCGAGGCAGGCGTAGAGTTTTTTCATCCAGCGGGTGTGGTCTACCCCGGCAATCAGCATCGGGATGTCTTCCCGCGACCAGTTGAAGGCGGTGGTTGAACCCCAAAGCTCATCCGGGCGGAATTGCGCGACCCATGCGGGGAGTTGTCCGGCCGGCATCGGACGGGCAATGCCGAAACCCTGTGCCATGTCGCAGCCGAGCAGCAGCAGGACCATGCCGTGTTCGACGGTTTCGACGCCCTCGGCGATCACCTTGCGCTGAAAGGCTCGGGTCAGGCCGATGACGCCTTCGACGATGGCCAGGTCGTCCGGATCATCCAGCATGTCGCAGACGAAGGACTGGTCAATCTTGAGCACGTCGGCCGGCAGGCGGCGGAAATAGGTCAGCGATGAATAGCCGGTACCGAAATCGTCGAGCGAGAAGCTGACACCAAAACGCCGGCATTCGACAAAGAGCGCGGCGACCCGGGGAATATCCTCAAGGGCGGCGGTTTCCAGAACCTCCAGTTCGAGATGTCCGGGGGATACCGTGGGGTGGGCGGCAAGCAGTTCGCCCAGGCGCGCGGCAAAGCCGGGCGATTGCAGGTGGTTGCCGGCAATATTGACGCTGACGGATATATCGAGGCCCTGCTGCTGCCAGTTTTCAAGCTGACCCAATGCTTCCTGCAAAACCCAGTCGCCGAGCGTGATGGCAAGCTCGGTGCCTTCGATGGCGGGCAGGAATTCGCCCGGCAGGAGCAGGCCGCGTTCCGGATGTTGCCAGCGGATCAGGGCCTCGGCCCCGACGACATTGCCCTGGCGCATATTGACCTTGGGCTGGTAGAACAGCTCGAATTCGCCCTGCTCGAGCGCTTCGCGGATGCGGCCGACCTCGTCGCGGCGGACGCGGGCGCGCCGGTCGTTTTCCGGGTCGAACAGGTGAAAGCGGTTGCGCCCGGCCTGCTTGGCTGCATACATCGCCTGATCGGCGTGGCGCAGCAGGGTGTCGCTGTCCGAGCCATCCTGCGGGTAGAGGGTGACGCCGATGCTGGCCGAGATGAAGATCTCGTGGCCGGCAATGCGGAACGGCATGGTCAGGACCGAGATGACCCGGCTGATTGCATGGTCGCACTCGCGGATGCTGTCGAGTTCTGCCAAAAGCAGTACGAATTCGTCGCCGCCCAGCCGCGAGACGGTATCGCCGGCGCGGATGCAGCTCTTCAGGCGCTGCGCGACCTCGACCAGCAATTTGTCGCCGACCGAGTGTCCATACTGGTCATTGACCGGCTTGAAACCGTCGAGATCGAGGTAGGCGACGGCCAGCACCTTGCCGTTGCGTTCGGTCTGCGCCATCGCGAGTTGCATGCGGTCGCCGAGCAGCATGCGGTTGGGCAGCTGGGTCAGGGCATCGAAATGGGCGAGGTGCTCAAGCCGCTGCTGGTGTTCCTTGATCAGCGTGATGTCGGAAAAGATGCCGACAAAATGCGAAATCATGCCTTCGCGGTCGTGTACCGTCGAGATGGTCAGCAGCTCGACAAAAACCTCGCCGGATTTCTTGCGGTTCCAGACTTCGCCGCGCCAGTAGCCGACCTCGCGGATGGTTTTCCACATGGCGCGGTAGAAATTGGCGTCGTGATGGCCGGATTTGAGCAGATCGGCGGTCTGGCCGATGGCTTCCTGGCGCGGATAACCGGTCAACTCGCTGAACGTGGCATTGACTTCGATGATCCGGCCGGCCGGGTCGGTAATCATGATGCCTTCGTGCGCATTGTCGAAGACGCTGGCCGCGAGTTTCTGGCGCTCTTCGGCAATCAGGCGTTCGCGGATGTCCTGCGCGATCGCGAACATGGCGGGTTGGCCATCCCAGTAGCCGGTGATGATGCGGGTATCGACGGCAATCCGGCTGCCGTTGGCATGGAGCAGCGGCAGCGGGCTGCTTGAGCGTTCGCCGGCGAGAATTTCGCCGAGTATCCGGTCGGCCATTTCGCGCGTTTCCAGCGGGTTGACCGTATGGATGTGCTGGCCGAGCAGGGCGACCGGACCATAGCCGAGCTTGTCGGCAACCGTATGGTTGTAATGCACGATCTGTCCCTGTTCGTCGACGACAAACAGGAAGTCCGTCAGGTTGTTGAACAGGCCGCTCAGATTGTGCTGCAGGCGATCGGCTTCTTCCTGGGCATTCAGGCGCAGCAGGGTCTGGGCAAAAGTGTTGCTCAGGGTCTCCAGGGCCTGCAGCGTTTCGTGCGAAATCTGCCTGACCTGGCGTCCGGCCAGGTAGAGGCAGGCGATCGACTCGCCGGCCAGCATTACCGGCAGGATGGTCAGGCAGCGCAGGCCTTCCGCCTCGAGGTGGGGGGCGGCGATCAACGGCGGTTCCGTGCAGTGATCTCCCGATTCGCTGCAACTGCAGACCAGCCGGCCATTGCGGATGACCGCAGCTTGCGGGGTATCGGCGGCGAGTTCGGCATTCAGTCCGGCGAATTTGGCCGACAGGCCCTGTTCGGCAGCCAGGCGGTAACTGCCGTTGTCCTGGCGGTAGTAGATGCCGCCGGCGTCGAGGTCGGGGAAGCGCAGTGCGGCCTTGAGAATGGTGTCGAGCACGTCCTGGCGCGGCATCCCGGTCGCCAGCGCCTGCGCCAGGTCATGCTCGATTTCCAGGCGCAGTGCGGCCTGTTTTCTTTCGCTGATATCGACCACCGAAGCGATCAGTACCTGGCGGCCAAAGTAGGTACAGGGGTGCAGGCGGACGTCGATCGGAAAAATCCGGCCATCGGCACTCTGGCCCCAATACTCGAAGTACTGCGGCGTGCCGGCGATGGCCGCGCTGATGTGCGAGCCGGTTCGGCTCAGGTCGTTGAGACCGGGGGCGCCGAGCCTGTGGTGAGTCTGGCCGATCATGACCTGGCGCGGGTAACCGAAAATCTGCTCGGCGCCGAGGTTGGCGTCGAGAAAGGTCCCGTCTTCAGCCTGGATGAAAAGCGCTTCGCTGATGCTGTCGAAAATGCCGTGGAAAGTGCTCAGACTTTGTTGCAGGCTCTCGGCGCCCTGCTGGTGCGCCATGATCAGGGCTGCCAGCTGGCTGGCATGCGTGAAGATGGCCTGCTGTTCATCGCCGGGAGTACCCGGCAGATTGTGATAGGCACTGAAAGTGCCGAGCAGTTCGCCTTGTGGCGAGAAGATGGGTTCCGCCCAGCAAGCGGAAAACCCGGCTAACTGGGTGGCTGCATCGTAGGCTGTCCCGCGGGCGTGCCGGGTGATATCGGCCGTAGTTGCCCGCTGGCGCCGGGCGGCTGCAGTCGCGGAGGTTGTGAGGCCATCGTGCACCGGCATGGTGGCGGTAGCTTCACAGAAAGTTTCCGGCAGACGGGGGGCGGCGAGATAGCGGAGGCTGTTGTCAGCGGGGTTGTAGCTCTGGATGGCGCAGCGCCAGGCTGGAATTTCGGCCTCGACGGAAAGCACAATCAACTCGAGGATGCCGGCCAGCGGCTCATTGCGCAGCATGCCGGCGAGCGCGGCGTTGCGCAGCAGGATGGCCTCTTCGGCGCGGCGTCTGTCCGAGATGTCCTGGGCAAAACCGACGGTGCCGAGCAGCTTGCCGTCATCCCCGAAAACCGGGGCCTTGTAGGTTTCGAACCAGTTCAGGTGGTGTGTCCGTCCAATCGGTTCGGTCACCACTTTTTTCTGGCCGCTGCGCATCACGGCCTGGTCGTCGGCGCGATAGCGTTCGGCCAGTTCGGCTGGCCAGTAATCGTAGTCGGACTTGCCGATCAGGTCGGCCGGTGAGCGTTCGCCACAGGTATCGGCCAGGCTGCGGTTGGCCGCGAGAAAGCGTGATTCGGTGTCCTTCAGCCAGACGAGAAAGGGAAAATTGTCGAGCAATGCGCGCTGGTAGCGATCGTTGAGCTGGATTTCTTCCTGGGCCAGATTGTTTGAGCGGGTCAGTGCCAGACGGTCAGCCAGCGCATCATCCACCAGGTCGAGCTCGAGCGGGCGCATCAGGGTGTGTTCGGAGAGCAGGCCAACCGCATGGCCGCAGGCGTTGACTACGACCAGATGCCGGATGCGATGGGTGTTCATCAGCTGGGTCGCTTCGGCCAGCGAGCGCTCCTCGCCTATCGTGATCGGCGGCCGGGTCATGACTGCCGAGAGCGGCGGATTGTCTTCGGCATTCAGGAACAGGCGCACGACATCGCGCTCGGTCAGGATGCCGATCGCCTTGTGCTGTTCGACAACCACGGCACAACTGGCGCGCGCCGCCTCCATGGCTGCCAGGGCCGTATCCAGCGAGGCATCCGGCGGCAGGCGGGGGAACATGCGCTCCATCAGCGTATCGACATTGTTCAGATGGCGATAGAAGTCGGTACCCAGGTGGCGGCGGAAATCCGATTCGCTGGCCACACCCAGCGGCTGGCCGCCGGCGTCGGTCACGACGATATGGCGAATGCCCAGATTTGCCGCTTCGCGGTAGGCGGCCCGCAATTCGGTGGTGTCGACGACGCTATGTACCGGCGTCGTCATGATGCTGCTGATCGCCTGCTCCAGGGCGCGGTGTTCGCGCATGGCGTGCAGGATGTCGCCCTCGGTGGCGATGCCGAGTATGCCTTCCGGGCCGACAATGATGACTGACGACAGCTTTTCCTTCAGCATCGTCGCCGCTGCTTCACCAAGCGTGGTGTCGGGCCTGAGATGTCCGCTTTGTTGTGTAATCAGTTCGGCAATTCTGGGCACTGTCTCTCTCCTAATACGGCGATTTTAGAGCCAGAACGAGACCTTGGGGCAGCCTTGCTGCACAAGGCTTTCGCGCTTATTCACCGGGCATCTCGCGCGAGGTGGTAAAAGGCTTGCCATAGTGGAAACCATGTGATCGATCAGGGCTTCCCGCCGTGCTGCCGGTGTGCGCCCGGATCGACAGGAGAGTGTTGATTTCCTTGAGGAAATTTCAAGTCCCGATGGCGTGGCACGCGCTTTGCCTAGAAGGCCCATCGCGACGCGACATAACAACGGGGGAATCGAACGTGACCGAGACATTCTATGAAGTATTGCGCCGCCAGGGGATCACCCGGCGCAGCTTTCTGAAATTCTGCAGCCTGACTGCCACTTCGCTGGGCTTGGGCAGCGCTGCCGCACCGCGCATCGCCCATGCGCTGGAAAACAAGCCGCGTACGCCGGTGCTCTGGCTGCATGGCCTGGAATGCACCTGCTGTTCCGAATCCTTCATCCGCTCGGCGCACCCGCTGACCAAGGATGTCGTGCTCTCGATGCTGTCGCTCGACTACGACGACACGCTGATGGCCGCCGCCGGTCACCAGGCCGAAGCGATCCTCGACGAGGTCAAGAAGAAGTACAAGGGCAATTACATCGTTGCCGTCGAAGGCAATCCGCCGCTCAACGAAGACGGCATGTTCTGCATCCAGGGCGGTCGCCCGTTCGTGGAAAAGCTGCGCGAAACTTGCGCCGACGCCAAGGCCATCATTTCCTGGGGCGCCTGCGCCTCCTACGGTTGCGTGCAGGCCGCCAAGCCGAACCCGACGCGCGCCACGCCGGTGCACAAGGTGATCACCGACAAGCCGATCATCAACGTGCCGGGCTGCCCGCCGATCGCCGAAGTCATGACCGGCGTCGTCACCTACATGCTGACCTTCGACCGCATTCCCGAGCTCGATCGTCAGGGCCGGCCGAAGATGTTCTACGGTCAACGCATCCACGACAAGTGCTATCGCCGCGGCCATTTCGACGCCGGCCAGTTTGCCGAAGCCTGGGATGACGAGGGTTCGCG
Organism: Quatrionicoccus australiensis; assembly: GCF_020510525.1. Taxonomy (NCBI): domain Bacteria; kingdom Pseudomonadati; phylum Pseudomonadota; class Betaproteobacteria; order Rhodocyclales; family Azonexaceae; genus Quatrionicoccus; species Quatrionicoccus australiensis. The sequence goes on along the minus strand of NZ_CP075188.1, from coordinate 3,990,912 downwards.
CAAGGGCTACTGCCTCTACAAGATGGGCTGCAAGGGCCCGACCACCTACAACGCCTGTTCGTCGATGCGCTGGAACGGCGGCGTCAGCTGGCCAGTGCAGTCCGGCCACGGCTGTATCGGCTGTTCCGAAGAGGGCTTCTGGGACAAGGGTTCGTTCTACGACCGCGTCACCGACATCAAGGCCTTCGGCGTCGAAGGCAATGCCGATGCGATCGGCAAGGCTGCCGCCGGTACGGTTGGCGCCGCGATTGCCGCGCATGCCGCAGTGACCGCCTTGGCCCGCGCCCGCCAGAAGGCTGGCGAGACTGAAGAACAAAAGGGAGAAAAATAAGATGGCCTACGAAACTCAGGGGTTCAATGTCGACAACTCCGGCAAGCGCGTCGTCGTCGATCCGGTCTGCCGCATCGAAGGGCACATGCGCGTCGAGGTCAATCTCGACAGCAACAATGTCATCCGCAATGCCGTGTCTACCGGCACCATGTGGCGCGGTCTCGAAGTCATCCTCAAGGGCCGCGATCCGCGCGACGCCTGGGCCTTCACCGAGCGCATCTGCGGCGTCTGTACCGGCACGCATGCGCTGACTTCGGTGCGCGCCGTCGAGGATGCGCTGAAGATCCAGATCCCGGAAAACGCCAACACCATCCGCAACATCATGCAGCTCAACCTGTACGTGCATGATCACCTGGTGCATTTCTACCACCTGCACGCGCTCGACTGGGTCGATGTCGTGTCGGCGCTGAAGGCCGATCCGAAAGCCACCTCGACGCTGGCCCAGAGTATCTCGTCCTGGCCGCTGTCGTCGCCGGGCTACTTCCGCGACATCCAGAACCGCCTGAAGAAGTTCGTCGAATCCGGCCAGCTCGGTCCGTTCATGAACGGCTACTGGGGCAACCCGGCCTACAAGCTGCCGCCGGAAGCCAACCTGATGGCGGTCGCGCACTATCTCGAAGCCCTCGATTTCCAGAAGGAAATCGTCAAGGTGCACACCATCTTCGGCGGCAAGAACCCGCACCCGAACTGGCTGGTCGGCGGCGTGCCCTGCGCCATCAACCTGGAAGGCACGGGAGCGGTCGGTGCCATCAACATGGAACGCCTCAACCTGGTCAAGAGCATCATTGACCGCTGCGCCGAGTTCGTCGAACAGGTCTATATTCCCGACCTGCTCGCCATCGGTTCCTTCTACAAGGCGTGGAATTACGGTGGCGGCCTGTCGTCGCAGAACATGCTGTCCTACGGCGACCTGCCGCAGAAGGCCAATGACTACACTTCGGGCAACCTGTTGCTGCCGCGCGGTGCGATCATCAACGGCAAGCTCGATGAAATCCACCCGGTCGACCTCAAGGATCCGGAACAAATCCAGGAGTTTGTCGCCCACTCCTGGTACAAGTACCCGGACGAAACCAAGGGGCTGCACCCGTTCGACGGCATCACCGAACCGAATTTCGAACTCGGTCCGAAGACCAAGGGTTCGAAGACCGCGATCAAGGAACTCGACGAAGGCGGCAAGTACTCGTGGATCAAGGCGCCGCGCTGGCGCGGTCACGCCATGGAGGTCGGTCCTTTGCCGCGCATGGTGCTCGGTTACCTGCAGCCCAAGCAATACCCGGAAATCCACGCTCTGGTCGAAGGCGCACTCAAGAAGCTCGACGTGCCGGTCACCGCCCTGTTCTCGACCCTGGGCCGCACCGCGGCACGCGGTCTGGAAACGGCGTACTGCGTCAAACTGCAGCAGGATCAGTTCGCCAAGCTGATCGCCAACCTCAAGGCCGGCGACCTGAATACCGCCAATATCGAAAAGTGGGAACCGAGCACCTGGCCGAAGGAAGCCATGGGCGCCGGCTTCACGGAAGCGCCGCGCGGTGCGCTCGGTCACTGGATCCGCATCAAGGACACCAAGATCGACAATTACCAGTGCGTCGTGCCGACCACCTGGAACGGCGGTCCGCGTGACCACAAGGGCCAGATCGGTGCCTTCGAGGCGGCGCTGATGAACACGCCGGTCGCCAAGGCCGACGAGCCGCTCGAGATCCTGCGCACGCTGCACTCCTTCGACCCCTGCCTGGCCTGCTCGACGCACGTGATGAGCCCGGACGGACAGGAAATGACGACGGTAAAAGTCCGCTAAGGAGCACGCCATGCTTTCTCAACAGGACATGCTGGAGGCCGAACGGCACGGTAAACAGGTCCGTTCGATCTACGTCTATGAAGCCCCGGTGCGTCTGTGGCACTGGATCAATGCGCTCGCCATGGTGGTGCTGGCGGTGACCGGCTATTTCATCGGGACGCCGCTGCCGACCCAGCCCGGCGAGGCGGCAACGACCTTCCTGATGGGCTATATCCGGTTTGCCCATTTTGCCGCTGCCTACATCTTCACCGTCGGTCTGCTCGGCCGCATCTACTGGGCTTTTGTCGGCAATCGTCACGCCCGGCAGATCTTCATGCTGCCGCTGACCAACAAGCACTGGTGGAGCGAAGTGTTTTTCGAGGTGCGCTGGTATCTGTTCCTTGAAAAGTATCCGAAGAAATACGTCGGCCACAATCCGATGGCGCAGTTGATGATGTTCTTCTTCTTTACCGTACTGGCCGTCGGCATGGTGATCACCGGTTTTGCGATCTACAGCGAAGGTGCTGGTCTGGGCAGCTGGCAGGACAGCCTGTTCGGCTGGGTCATCCCGGCGCTTGGTGGTTCGATGCAGGTGCATAACCTGCACCGGCTGGGCATGTGGATCATGATGAGCTTTGCCGTCGTGCACATCTACGCCGCCATCCGCGAAGACATCATGAGCCGGCAGTCGCTGATCTCGACGATGATCTCCGGCTGGCGGATGTTCAAGGATTGATTGATGGCCATGCTTGCCAGGGCTGCGTTGTCGGCGCTTGCCGTGCAGGTGCACTGCCGGCGCGCCTCCGCCTTGCCCTGGCGGCGCCTGACCATCAATCGCGGCTGATGGTTCAGCCTGCACAAGCCCCGGTCTGCCAATGTAGCCGGGGCGTTTCTTTCTGGGGATGGCAATGAATTCCAAACGCATTCTTGTGCTCGGTATCGGTAACCTGCTGTGGGCCGACGAGGGGTTTGGCGTGCGCTGTGTCGAGGCGCTCAACGCCGGCTGGGAATTCCCGCCGCAGGTCGAGCTGATGGACGGCGGCACGCAGGGGCTTTACCTGTTGCCTTACGTGCAGGAGGCGGACTGCCTGCTGGTTTTCGACGCGGTCGATTACGGCGATGCGCCGGGTACGCTGCGCGAAGTGGTGGGTGACCAGGTGCCGCGTTTCATGGGCGCCAAGAAAATGAGCCTGCACCAGACCGGTTTCCAGGAAGTGCTGATGGCGGCCGAACTGACCGAAAAATTGCCGGCCGAGCTGGTTCTGATCGGCGTCCAGCCGGAAGAACTGGAAGACTACGGCGGCAGCCTGCGCGACATCGTCAAGGCGCAGATGCCGGCGGCGCTTGCGGTTGCCTTCAAGTGGCTGGAACGCTGGGGGGCGCCGGCCCGTGTGCGCCAGGGCGCAGTCGACGGCCTGACCGATCCGGCCCTGGCCATCGACATCTACGAAGGCGAACGGCCGTCGGCCAGCCAGGCCTACCGGCTGGGCGACGCGCGTTTCCTGAACATGGAAGAAGCCTGAGATGTGCCTCGGCATTCCTGTCCAGGTCATCGAATCGGGCGAACATTTCGCCCGTTGTGCCGGGCGTTCCGGCGAGCTGCGCATTGACTTGAGCCTGGTCGGGGCGCAGCCGCCGGGCACCTGGCTGCTCTGTTTTCTCGATGCGGCGCGGGAAATCATCCCGGCCGAACGCGCCGCCGCGATCAACGCCGCGCTCGACGCGCTGGTTGCGGTCGACGCCGGTGAAACCGATCTTTCCGCCTTCTTCGCCGATCTCGATCGCGAACCCCAACTCCCCGAACATCTGAGGACACAACAATCATGAGCCTCCAACTCGCCGCCGGCCAGACCTCCCTCGAACGTCTCGAAAGCGCGCTCGGTCGCATGGTGCAAAAACACGGTTTTCAGCGCGTCGACCGTCCGGACCCCGAATTTGCCACCGGTCTGACCGCCCTGCTCCTCACCGACGATCCGCAACGCAATCTGGAAGTGCTCGACGCCTGCGTCATCCTGCCCGAGTCGCTGAAAGGGTTGGGCGATCAGGTTTCGCGTCAGGTGGCCGGTGCCGACTTCGCGCCGGCCCTGATGCAGCAGTACGGCATCGCGCGTGCGCCGGCCGTCGTTTTCCTGCGTGACGGTCAGTATGTCGGCTCGCTGAACGGCATCCGCGACTGGGCCGAGTACCAGAACGAAGTGGCCGGCTTGCTGAATGGCCCGGCCCGACCCAAGCCGATCGGCATCGCCGTCCGCAGCGAAAACGCTCAAGGAGCCTGCGCATGAATCCCTCGCAAATGCGTCCCTTCCCGATTTCTGTCGTCGCCATGGGCCCCGGCTCGCAGGGCGACGAAGCGCCGGAATACCTGCCCATGCCGCAGGGCATGGAAACCTTCTCGGCACCGCGTCTGCCGGAAAATGCCGCGCCCGAGACGGTCGACCGCGCCGCCCGCCTGCTCGGCGATCTGCTCGATGCGGCGGCAAAAGTCGGCTTCACCGGCGGCGCCACGCTCGACCTGCTCGGCCTCGATGCCGGCCTGCGCGACGTCATCAACCAGTCGCTCGGTTTCGGCGAAGTCAGCGCCTTCACCACGGCGCCGCAACACTGGCGCGTCCAGGAAACCGCTTTCGCCGGCCTGTGGCGGGTACTGAAAGTTGAAAATGACGGTATTTTCAGCGTCGACCGCCTGGAAACCGGCGCCATCCCGGCCGCCCTGGTCGATGCCATGCAGCAGACGGCACAGGCCGAACTGCCGGCCCCCGCTTACCCGGCCGGCTGCATGAACGCCCAGGCCCTGGTCGAGGAACTCCGCCTGCAGGCGGCGGCCTGGCAGCCGGGTGCTGCGGCGCACGTCATCAACCTGACCCTGCTGCCGGTCAGCGATGCCGATCTAGACACGCTGTACGGCTGGCTCGGCCACCGCGAGGTGTCCATCCTGTCGCGCGGCTACGGCAATTGCCGGATCACCAGCACGCGCCTGAAAAACGTCTGGTGGGTGCAGTACTTCAACTCGATGGACACGCTGATCCTCAACTCGATCGAGGTGGTCGGCATGCCGGAAGTGGCGCTCGCCGCCGACGAGGATTTCGCCGACTCGCTCGAACGCCTGCGCGAATATCTCGACATGATGCTCGAGCCGGTCTAGTCTGGCGGGATGCGTTTCGAAGGAAGCTTTCTCGCCGTCCAGCCGCAAGACCGGCTCGAGTGCGGCATTTGCTGGTGGGTCTATGATCCGGAGACGGGTGACGAGACCCGCCGGATTCCGCCCGGCACGCCGTTTGCCGAGCTGCCCGAGGACTGGTGCTGTCCGGGCTGCGATGCGCCCAAACACAAGTTCATGGTCACCGAATGAAGGGGCTGTCGGCAGCATGAAAATCTGGCTGGACGACCCGTCGACCGATCTGGTTGCGGTTTTTGCCGAAATCGCGCGCACCCGCATGGCCGACGTGCCGCTGTGCAATCCGGCGCTGCAGGTCGAGGCGCTCGGTTTCCGGCGCCGCACCGATGGCCACTGGGCCGGCGCGATGATCACGCCGTGGGCGATCAACCTGCTCTGCCTGCCCGGCAGCGAGGACTGGCCGGCGCTCGCGGCCTGCAGCAAATACGACTGGCAGTTTCCGTCCGGCAATTACGAATTTACCGTGGCCGACGAAGCCAGCCTGGGCATCTATCACCTCTGTTCGCTGTTCTCCCCGGCTTTCGATTTCGCCAGCCATGATGTGGCGCGCCTGACCGCGCTGGCCGCCGCCGAGGCCCTGTTTGCCGAGCCGCTGACGGTGCCCGCCGAGGCACCGGCCCGACCGGCCGGCCGGCGTGCCTTCCTTGGGCTGCGACCATGAGCGCGCCGCTGACTTCGGCCGGTCTGCTGACGGTGCGTGCCAGCTACACCGCCAGCGAACTCGGCGGACTCGGTGTCGAGTTGCGCCGGCCGCCGGTGGCGCGCCTGTTCATCGGTCAGCATCCGGAAACCGTGGTCAAGACGGTGCCCTATCTCTACACCCTGTGCGCGCATGCCCAGCGTGCGGCGGCGCAGGCGGCGCTCGCCGCGGCTGTTGGTGCGGCACGGCGGCCGGTCGATGATGGCGAGTTGTGGATTGAATTCCTGCACGAGAATTTCTGGCGCCTGCTGCTCGACTGGCCGAGCGCGCTCGGCATCGAACCGGCCAACGCCGCTTTCATCGCCTGGCGCAGCGAGCGGCAGGGGGCGGATCGCGTTGCCGCGACGCAAGGCTTGATTGCCGGCACGCTGCGCGAGATGGCGGAAAAATGCCGTTTTTTGCTGGTCGACCGTACGCCATCGGCAGTTTCCGAATTTCCCGCCCTGGCGCCCGAGCGCTGGCTGGCCTACTGGCTGGGCTGTGCTGCCGAGGCGCCACAGCCGCAGCGGCCGGCTTCGATCGCCGCCGCCTATGCCCGGCGTCTCGCCGAAGTTGAACTGGCCGCCGTCGCGCTCGCCGAAAACCGGCCGTATCCGGTGGCCGCCGCCGGTGGTGAGGGCTGGGGCGTCGGCCAGACGATGTGTGCGCGTGGCGTGCTGACCCACGCCGTGCATGTCGAAGAGGATAAAGTGAAGAATTACCGCGTCTGGGCGCCGACCGATTGCCATTTTGCCGCCGCCGACGGCTTGCAGATCCTGCTCGCCGGCCAGCACTTCGCCGATGGCGCGGCCGCCCGGCATGCGCTGGAGCAGGCGGTGCTGGCGCTCGATCCCTGTCTGCCCTATGTGCTGGAGCTGAACAATGCATGAAATGTCGCTCGCCGAAGGCGTGCTGCAACTGGTTGAAGAAACTGCCCGGCGCGAAAACGCCCGGCGTGTCAAACTGGTCGTTCTGGAAATCGGCACGCTGTCGTCGGTCGAGCCGGATGCCATCCGCTTCTGTTTCGAGGCGGTGACGCACGGCAGTATCGCGCAGGGTGCGGCGCTGGAGATCGTGGCCTCGCAAGGCGCCGGCTGGTGCATGCCGTGCGCGGCGACGGTGCCGATGACGGAAATCTACGGGGCCTGCCCGCAATGCGGCAGTTACCAGGTGCAGCCGACCAGCGGCACGGAAATGCGGGTCAAGGAAATCGGGATCGAATAACAGGAGACGGGAATGTGTACAGTTTGCGGTTGCGGCGCGGGTGAAACGCGCATCGAGGGTGACGGGCACGAACACACGCATGTGCATGCCGACGGCACGGTGCATACGCACAGCCATGACCATGCCGACGAGCATGCGCACGAACACGCCCATGCCGAGGCGCCGCTCGGCGTCCATTCGCATACGCATCAACACGCCGACGGCAGTGCGCACAGCCATGCCCACATCCACGACGGCGAGCACAAGCACGAACATGGGGGCGAGCACAGCCACGAACACGGCCACACGCATGAACATCACCATCACGAACACGCGGTCGGTGGCGATCTCGATTTTGGCGCCGGCCCGGCTCGCGCCCATGTGCCCGGTCTCAGCCAGAGCCGCATGGTGCAGATCGAGCAGGACATTCTCAGCAAGAACAACGGCTACGCCGCCGCCAATCGCAGCTGGTTCGACGAACATGGCGTCTTTGCGCTGAATCTCGTCTCCAGCCCCGGCTCGGGCAAGACGACGCTGCTCTGCAAGAGCATCGAACTGCTCAAGGACAAGATGACGATCAGCGTTGTCGAGGGCGACCAGCAAACCTCCAACGACGCCGAACGCATCCGCGCCACCGGCGTCGCCGCGCTGCAGATCAATACCGGCAAGGGCTGCCATCTCGACGGCCACATGGTCGGCCACGCGCTGCAACGCATGCAGCCGGCCGACGACTCGCTGTTCCTGATCGAGAACGTCGGCAACCTCGTCTGCCCGGCCGCCTTCGATCTCGGCGAGCACCACAAGGTCGCCATCCTGTCGGTGACCGAGGGCGAGGACAAGCCGCTCAAGTACCCGGACATGTTCCGCGCCGCCGACGTCATGCTGCTCAACAAGTGCGACCTGCTGCCCTACCTCGAATTCGACGCCGATCTGGCCGAAGCCAACGCGCGCCGGGTCAATCCGGACCTCACCATCTTCCGCGTCTCGGCAACCAGCGGCGAGGGCATGAGTGCCTGGCTGTCCTGGGTCGAAGCCGGGCTGGCCGCGCAGGTGGCCGGGCGTTCCGAAAGCGTCGATGCGCTGAAGCGGCGGGTGGCAGAACTTGAGCGCCAGCTGGCGGCCAAGTAGGACGACCCGGACATGGCAAGCAATGAGCGCGATCCGCTTGATCTCGTGGCTGGCGGCGCGCTGATTGTTTTGAATCTCGGTCTGACGGTGGCTGGCGCCCATGGTTTTGCCGGCGGGGTCGCCGGATTTGTCGGCTTCATCGTTGTCCCGGGCGTGCTTGCCTGGGCCTGCAGTCGCCTGATCCGTCGTTGTCGGCAACGACCCGATCGGGTGGCATGAGCGCCTCCGGTCGTCTGCTGCGCATCCGCGGTCTCGTCCAGGGCGTCGGCTTTCGTCCCTACGTCTGGCGCCTCGCCAACGAACTCGGCCTGCGCGGCTGGGTGCGCAATGACGGTGCCGGCGTCAGCCTGGCGGTCGACGGGGAAAAAACGGCCGAATTCATCGCCCGTTTGCCGCTCGAAGCGCCGCGCCTGGCGCGCATCGATGCCATCACCGAGGAAGCGGTCGCCGTCGAGGAGGTGGATTTCGTCATCCGCGCCAGCGTCGCCGGCACGGTGAGCACTGCGATCGGCCCCGACGCGGCGCTCTGTCCCGACTGCATCGCCGATCTCTGCGACCCGGCCAACCGCCGCTGGCGCTACCCCTTCACCACCTGCACGCATTGCGGGCCGCGCTACACGGTCAGCCGCAGCATTCCCTACGACCGGGCGCAGACCAGCCTGGCCGGCTTCCCGCTGTGTACTGCCTGCCAGACCGAATACGAGCTAGCGGTCGACCGCCGTTTTCATGCCGAAACCACCTGCTGCCCGGATTGCGGGCCGCAACTGGAATTGCGCGCGGCGGATGGTTCTCCGGTCGCCGGCGATCCTTTTGCCGCAACGCTGGCCCGCCTGCGTGCCGGCCAGATCGTCGCGCTCAAGGGCCTGGGCGGTTTCCATCTCGCCTGCGATGCGCGCAATGCGGCGGCGGTGGCCGAGCTGCGTCAGCGCAAGCAGCGCGAAGCCAAGCCGTTTGCCTTGATGGGCCTGAATGCCGAGTCGCTCGGCGAGTTCGCCGCGATCGGCGCGGCCGAACGCGACTTGCTGCACAGTCCGGCGGCGCCCATCGTGCTCTGCCCGAAAACCGCAGCCGAGCTGCCCGGCGTCGCGCCCGGTCTGGCAGCGCTCGGCGTCATGCTGCCGACGACACCGCTGCATCTGCTGCTCTGGCACGAAGCGGCCGGGCGTCCGGCCGGCACCGCCTGGCTGGCCGAAGCGAACGACTTGCTGCTGGTGATGACCAGCGCCAATCCGCACGGCGAGCCGCTGGTCATCGACAATGCCGAAGCGCAGGCGCGCCTGGCCGGCATCGCCGACGCCTATTTGCTGCACGACCGCGCCATCGTCGTGCGCTGCGACGATTCGGTCGTGCGCGCCACGCCGCAAGGCCCGTCCTTCATCCGCCGGGCGCGCGGCTACGTGCCGCTGCCGATCGCGCTGGCCGACGGCGGGCCGAGCGTGCTGGCGCTTGGCGGCTATCTGAAGAACACGGTCTGTGTCTTGAAGGGCAGGCAAGCCTTCCTGTCGCAGCACATCGGCAGTCTCGACAACGCCGCCGCCATCGGCTTTCTCGAAGAAAGCGTGGCGCATCTGCTCGCCATCCTCGACGTGCGCCCCGACCTGATCGTGCACGACCTGCACCCGGACTATCCATCGACGCAACTGGCGCTGCGCCTGGCCGAGGAATTCGCCGTGCCGGCGCATGCCGTGCCGCATCATCAGGCGCATCTGGCGGCGATCTGCGCCGAACATGGCGTCAACGAGCCTATCGTCGGGCTGGCGCTCGACGGCGTCGGCCTCGGTCCGGACGGCGGCGCCTGGGGCGGCGAATTGCTGCGCCTGGATGGCGCCGGCTGCGCACGGCTCGGCCATCTGCACGAACTGAAACTGCCCGGCGGCGACCGCGCCGCGCGCGAACCCTGGCGCATGGCGCTCGCCGCGCTGCATGGCGCCGGCCTCGGCTACCGCGTCGGCGGCTGGCTCAAGCAGCGCTACCCGGAGCGCGAGGGCGCGCCGCTGCTCCAGATGCTCGAACGCAATCTGCGTTGCCCGCCCAGTTCCAGCCTCGGTCGCTGGTTCGACGCCGCGGCCGGCCTGCTCGGCGTGCGCGAAATGGCGCAGTACGAGGGCCAGGCGGCGATGGAGCTGGAGGCGCTGGCGCAGGGCTACGGCCCGGTCGATGCCCTGCCCGGCGGCTATGTGCTGCGCGCAGGCATCCTCGATTTTTCGCCCTTGATTCCCGAATTGCTGATCTGCCATGATGCGGCGCAGGGCGCTGCGCTGTTCCACGCCACGGTTGCGGCCGGACTGGCGGCTTGGGCCGGCCAGGCGGTCGACGCGCAAAACGGGGCAAAAATCGCCGTTGCCGGCGGTTGTGCAATGAATGCAGTGCTGATGACGGCCTTGCGCCGGCATCTCGAAGAAGCCGGCCTGACGCTGCTCGAAGCGCGCCAGGCTCCGCCCAACGACGGCGGTCTGGCGCTCGGCCAGGCCTGGCTGGGGCGCAAGTTGTTCAAGGAGATGAAGAATGTGTCTGGCAATTCCCGCGCAGATCGTTGAACTGCGCGACAACGACAATGCCGTGGTCGATCTGGCCGGCGTGCGCAAGGAAATCTCGCTGTCGCTGGTCGACAACGTGGCGGTCGGCGATTACGTCATCGTCCATGTCGGCTACGCGCTGAACAAGCTCGATCCGGAAGAGGCGGCGCGCACCCTGGCGCTGTTTGCCGAACTCGGCCAGCTGGGCGACGACGCGACGGTCCACTGATGAAATACATCGACGAATTCCGCGACGGCGACGTTGCCGCCGGTCTCGCCGAAGCGATCCGGCGCGAGGTGAATCCGGCGCGCAGCTACCATTTCATGGAATTCTGCGGCGGCCATACGCATGCCATCTCGCGTTACGGCGTCAGCGACCTGCTGCCCGACAACGTGCGCATGATCCACGGTCCGGGCTGCCCGGTCTGCGTGCTGCCGATCGGCCGCGTCGACCAGGCGATCCGCCTCGCCCTCGATGAAGGCGTGACGCTATGTACCTACGGCGACTGCCTGCGCGTACCGGCTTCCGACGGCCTGTCGCTGCTCAAGGCCAAGGCGCAGGGCGGCGACATCCGCATGGTCTATTCGAGCGCCGACGCGGTGACGCTGGCGCAGAAGAACCCGGACAAGCAGGTCGTCTTCTTCGCCATCGGTTTCGAGACGACGACGCCGCCGACCGCGGTGGCGATCAAACAGGCCGCGGCGCTCGGCCTGAAGAATTTCTCGGTGCTGTGTTGCCACGTGCTGACGCCGTCGGCGATTTCGAGCATCCTCGAATCGCCGGAAGTGCGCCAGTGGGGCACCGTGCCGCTCGACGGCTTCATCGGCCCGGCGCACGTGTCGACGATCATCGGCAGCCGGCCCTACGAATTCTTCGCCGAGGAATACCGCAAACCGGTGGTCATCGCCGGTTTCGAACCGCTCGACGTGATGCAGGCGATCCGCATGCTGATCCGCCAGGTCAACGAAGGCCGTGCCGAGGTCGAAAACGAGTTCTCGCGCGCCGTCGACCGCAACGGCAACCTGAAAGCGCAGCAACTGGTCGCCGAAGTGTTCGAAATGCGCAAGAACTTCGAATGGCGCGGTTTGAATGTTTTGCCCTACTCGGCGCTGCGCATACGCAGCCAGTTCGCCGAATTTGACGCCGAAAAGCGCTTCCCGCTCGATTACCGGCCGGTGCCGGACCACAAGGCCTGCGAATGCGGGGCGATCCTGCGCGGCGTCAAGAAACCGCAGGACTGCAAGCTGTTCGGGACGGTGTGCACGCCGGAGAATCCGATTGGCTCCTGCATGGTGTCGTCGGAGGGGGGGTGTGCGGCGCATTACACGTATGGGCGGTACAAGGATTTGGCGCAATGAATGCCTTGGCTTTGCGTGTCGAACCGCCGGGTTCTGCGCGAGCGTTGTTGTTCGGCGCGCTTGCTGAACGGTTGGGTTCCGCGCTGGCGGCGCGGGCGTACTTTCTTTTGCTTCGCCAAAAGAAAGTAGCCAAAGAAAAGGCGACCCCCGGGTCGGCGCCCGCTGCGCGGGTCCCTTGCGCTACTCGAAACCGGCGGGGGCTGCGGAACTCGGCCCTGCGGGCCTCAGACAGTCCTCGCCCTCTTTCCGCCGCTTTCTGCGTTGCTCAGCGCCTCCCAGGGGGACCCCGCAAGGCGTCTCGGGGCAACGGCTCTGCCCAGAAAGAAAAAAGGAAATGCCTTGTTTTTAACGGTCGACCGCTGAAAACAACCCAAAACCATCTCCACCGGTTCGGCGGCGACGCCTTTCGGGTCCCCCTGGGAGGCGCTGAGCAACGCAGGCTGGCCGGGGGGTTCGGCTTGCGTCTGTCTGAGCCGCAGGCGAGTTTAGCAAGCCGCCCGGCCTGCCGAGTAGCGCAAGGGACCGGGCAACGCCCGGCGCCGACCCGGGGGTCGCCTTCTTCTTTGGCTACTTTCTTCTTGGCGAAGCAAGAAGAAAGTACGCCCGCCCGCAAGGCGGAACCCCAACGCAAAACAAGCACAACATCTCCCGTAAGCAAGACACCTCGCAAGGCGGAACCCCACCGTAAAATCAGCCCGACATCTTCCGCAAGCGAGACACAACGCAAGGCGGAACCCATGGCCGAGACCAAAACAGGCACCACCCCATGACCCAATCCCGCAAAACCTACATCCGTCCCCTCGACATCAAACACGGCCAGGTCGACATGGCGCATGGCGCCGGTGGCCGGGCGATGGCGCAACTGATCGAGGAGCTGTTCGCCAAACATCTCGGCAACGACTATCTCGCCCAGGGCGATGACGGTGCGCTGCTGCCGGCCACCGGCGAAGGCCGGCTGGTCATGGCGACCGATGCGCATGTCGTCTCGCCGCTGTTCTTTCCCGGTGGCGATATCGGCTGCCTGTCGGTGCATGGCACGATCAACGATGTGGCGATGCTGGGCGCGACGCCGCTTTACCTGGCGGCGAGCTTCATCCTCGAAGAGGGCTTCAAGCTCGCCGATCTGGCGCGCATCGTGCAGAGCATGGCGGCGGCGAGCAAGGAGGCCGGCGTGCCGGTGGTGACCGGCGACACCAAGGTGGTCGAGCGCGGCAAGGGTGACGGCGTGTTCATCACGACGACCGGGGTCGGTGTCGTCGCGCCGGGCAGGGAACTGTCGGGGCGCGGCGCGCAGGTCGGTGATGCGATCCTGGTTTCCGGCACGCTTGGAGATCACGGCATGGCGATCATGGCCGAGCGCGAGAGCCTGGGTTTCGAGTCGCCCATCGTGTCCGACACCGCGGCGCTGCATGGGCTGATCGCGGCGATGCGGGCGAGCGGGGCGGATATCCATGTGCTGCGCGATCCGACGCGCGGCGGTCTGGCCACGACGCTGAACGAAATCGCACAGCAGTCCGGGGTTGGCATGTTGCTGCAGGAAAAGGCGTTGCCGGTGCAGCCGGCGGTCAATGCGGCCTGCGAGTTTCTCGGGCTGGATCCGCTTTATGTCGCCAATGAAGGCAAGCTGGTGGCGATCTGCGCGGCCGGCGATGCGGAAAAATTGTTGTCAGCCATGCGCGCGCACCCGCTCGGGGCCAATGCGGCAATTGTCGGTTCGGTGCATGCGGATTCGAATCACTTTGTCCAGATGGTGACCGGTTTCGGTGGCAAACGCATCGTGGACTGGCTGAGCGGCGAACAGTTGCCGCGGATTTGTTGAGATTCTAGTGGTGGCGCAGCGCGATCATGATCGACTGCACGTCGCCGAGTTCGCTTATGACCATGGCGCGGGCATCGGCGATGTCATCGGCGTTGCGGATGCGGAAAATGTCGCGCTTGCCGTCGAGGTAACGGACGGCGGCGGTGTATTCCGGTCGTGGTGCGCGATAGAGAGCGGCTTTGGGTGCCTCGGCGCGTTTGCGTTGTCCTTGCATAGTGGTTTCCCCCGGTTGACGACTGGTCTTGAACCGATGGTAATCACAGCTAAGCATTTGAAAAATATCGCGAAGGTAATATAACCAATGGTCTAGTGAGCGGTTTTCGCCCCGACAGGGCAGGCCCTTTCTGGCTTCACTTCGATGTCATGGCAGGCAAAAAAATCAAAAAGCATGCGAATTCTCTTTCTGACACACTCTTTTAACAGTCTGGCGCAACGCCTTTTTTGCGAATTGACCGGGCGCGGTCACCAGATCAGCATCGAATTCGACATTGCCGACAGCGTCAGCGAAGAAGCGGTCACGCTGTTCCAGCCAGATTTGATCGTCGCGCCCTTCCTCAAGCGGGCGATTCCCGAGTCGATCTGGTCGCGTCATCTTTGTCTGGTCGTGCATCCCGGCAGCGTTGGTGACCGCGGCCCATCGGCACTCGATTGGGCGATCCAGCAGGGTGTGCCGGAATGGGGCGTCACGGTGCTGCAGGCCGAGGCCGAAATGGATGCCGGTCCGGTCTGGGCCGCGGCGAACTTCCCGCTGCGCGCGGCGCGCAAGGCCTCGATCTATCGCAACGAAACCACCGAGGCGGCGGTAAATGCCGTGCTCCAGGCGGTCGACCGTGTCCAGGCCGGCAATTTCACGCCGGCCCGCGTGCCCGGTCAGGCACACGCCTTGATACGCCAGGTCGATCGGCAGATCGACTGGCAGCAACAGACGACTGCCGAAATCCTCGCCCGCCTCAATGCCGCCGACGGCTTTCCCGGCGTGGCCGATGAGTTGTTCGGCCAGCCCTGTCATCTCTTCGATGCCTGGCCGGAAGCGAGCCTGAAGGGGGCGCCCGGCGAACTGCTCGGCCGGCGCGAGACGGCCATCCTGCGCGGTACGGCGGATGGAGCCATCTGGCTCGGCCACGCCAGGCGTGCCGGCGGCATCAAGCTGCCGGCGACGCTGGCCTTCCCGGAAGCCCTGACCCTGCCCGAACTGCCGCTCGCCGGCTGGCACAAGTCGGCGACGCCGACCTGGCAGGACATCGCCTACGAAGAAGCCGGCGGTGTCGGCTTCCTCTCCTTCGAGTTCTACAACGGCGCGATGAGCACCGAGCAATGCCGGCGCCTGACCGAAGCCTTCCGCTGGGCGACGACGCAGCCGACGCGCGTCATCGTGCTGCGCGGCGGCAGCGATTTCTGGTCGAACGGCATCCATCTCAACACGATCGAGGCGGCGGAGAGCCCGGCCGACGAATCCTGGGCCAATATCAACGCCATCAACGATCTGGCCGAGGCCATTTTGTGCTGTGAAACGCAGTTGACCGTAGCCGCGCTGGGCGGCAATGCCGGCGCCGGCGGCTGCTTCCTGGCGCGTGCTGCCGATTTCGTCTGGGTGCGCGCCGGCGTCATGCTCAACCCGCATTACAAGAACATGGGCAACCTGTTCGGTTCTGAGTTCTGGTCCTACCTGCTGCCGCCGCGCGTCGGCGTCGACGGGGCGCAGGCGATCATGCGCCACCGCCTGCCGATGACGGCGCCGGAAGCGGTCAAGCTGGGCTTTTACGATGCCTGCCTGCCCGGTCCCGGCTTTGCCGTCGATGTCGCGCGGCGCGCCGCCGAACTCGCCGCAGCGCCGGATTTCAGCGGTCGACTCGCCGCCAAGGGCGAAAAGCGCCGCGCCGACGAAGCAGCCAAGCCGCTCGCTGTCTGGCGGGAAGAAGAACTGCGGGAAATGCGCCGCAACTTCTACGGCTTCGATCCGTCGTATCACGTCGCGCGCTATCATTTCGTCTCGCGCACGGCCAATTCGTGGACGCCGCGCCATCTCGCCCGCCACCGCGACCTCGACTGGAAAACGCCGACATGATTCCGACCAGCCTGCGCAAACTGCCCGCCGTCCTTGTCGTCGACGACGAAGTGCGTTCGCAGGAAGCGCTGCGCCGCACGCTGGAGGAGGATTTCGAAGTCTTCTGCGCCTCCGGCGCGAGCGAGGCGCTGGCTGTGCTTGAGCGCGAGATGCCGAGCGCAGCGATCCGCATCGTGCTTTGCGACCAGCGCATGCCGGGCACGACCGGGGTGGTTTTTCTCAAGGAAGTGCGGCACCGCTGGCCGGACGTCGTGCGCATCATCCTGTCCGGCTACACCGACGCCGAGGACATCATTACCGGCGTCAACGAAGCCGGCATCTGGCAATACCTGTTGAAACCCTGGCAGCCGGAGCAGTTGCTGCTGACCCTGCAGCGCGCCGCCGAAGTCTGGCGCCTGCAGCAGGAAAACCAGCGCCTGTCGCTCGATTTGCGTACCGCCGAGCCGGTGCTCAGGAAGCGCGTCGACAGCAAGCAGGAAAAGGCCAAGAGCAGTTTCGGCCTGGGCGCGCTGATCCGCGCGCCGGGCAGCCCGCTCAACGCGCTGTGCGGCATGGTCGAGCGCATTGCGCCCTACGACCTGTCGGTGATGGTGACCGGCGAGTCGGGCAGCGGCAAGGAAATGATCGCCCGCGCCATCCACTACGAGAGCCGCCGCTCGCATCGGCCCTTCGTCACCGAGAACTGCGGTGCGCTGCCCGACACGCTGCTCGAATCG
This sequence comes from Quatrionicoccus australiensis, assembly GCF_020510525.1. Lineage (NCBI taxonomy): Bacteria > Pseudomonadati > Pseudomonadota > Betaproteobacteria > Rhodocyclales > Azonexaceae > Quatrionicoccus > Quatrionicoccus australiensis. The sequence continues at coordinate 3,974,147 of NZ_CP075188.1, read as the reverse complement.
GAACTCTTCGGCTACAAGCGCGGCGCCTTTACCGGTGCGGTGGAAGACCGGGTCGGCCTGTTTCAGCAGGCCGATGGCGGCACCTTGTTCCTCGACGAAATCGGCGAAACCAGCCCGGCTTTCCAGGTCAAATTGCTGCGCGTGCTGCAGGAGGGCGAATTCCGCCCGCTCGGCAGCAACCGGGTGGTGAGCGCCGACGTGCGCGTCATCGCGGCGACCAATCGCGATCTGGAAGAAGACGTCCGCACCGGCCGTTTTCGCGAGGATCTCTACTATCGCCTGGCGACCATTTCGCTGCATGTGCCGGCCCTGCGCGAAAGGCCCGACGACTTGCCGCTGCTCGCCCGGCGCCTGCTCGACAACGCCTGCCGGGTCATGGACAAGCCGGCCGACGGCTTCACGCCGGAAGCGCTGGCCTGCATGGCAGCCTGGCACTGGCCGGGCAATGTCCGCGAATTGCAGAACGAAATCCTGCGCATGCTGGCGCTGGCCGATGCGCCCCTGCTGGGTATCGAGTTGCTTTCGCCGCGTGTGCGCCAGATTGCGGATCGCCAACCCGCGGCGCACCTGCCGGGCGGCCCGGTGCTGTCCGGCGCCAACCTGAGCGGCGGCCTCAAGGAACGCATGGAGCAACTGGAAATGGAGGTGCTCGGCGAGGCGATGCGCCGGCATCGTGGCAACAAGTCGCGCGCCGCGCGCGAACTCGGCCTGTCGCGCGTCGGTCTGCGTGCCAAGCTGACGCGCTACGGGCTGGAGCCGGACGCATGAAAGTCCTCTGGCTGCAAAGTGGTGGTTGCGGCGGCTGCACGCAGTCGCTGCTCTGCTCCGAGCCGCGTTCCCTGTTCGATGAACTGCGCGATGCCGGTATCGAGTTTGTCTGGCATCCGGCCTTGTCGCAGGCCAGCGGCGGCGAAGCCTTGGCCGTCCTCGAAGCCTGCGCCAGCGGCGAGCTGGCCTTCGATGTGCTGTGTGTCGAAGGTGCCATGTTGCGCGGCCCGAACGGCAGCGGCCGCTTCCACCTGATGGCCGGCAACGGCCGGCCGCTCACCGAATGGGTGACGCGTCTGGCCGGGCAGGCCAAATGGGTGTTCGCGATCGGTTCCTGTACGGCTTACGGCGGCTTCTCGGCCAACACGCCGGGCAATCCGCTCGAAGCCTGCGGTCTGCAGTACGACGAACAGACGCCGGGCGGCCTGCTCGGCGCCGGCTTCCGCTCGGCCGGCGGTCTGCCGGTGGTCAATATCGCCGGTTGCCCGACGCATCCGGGCTGGATCGTCGAGTCGCTGCAAAAGCTGGCGCTGGAAGGCATGGCCGACAGTGACCTGGACGAACTCGGGCGGCCGCTGTTCTACGCCGGCGAATTGGTGCATCACGGCTGTCCGCGCAACGAATATTACGAATTCAAGGCGAGTGCCGAGAAGCAGTCCGACCTTGGCTGCCTGATGGAAAACCTGGGTTGCAAGGGTACCCAGGCGCATGCCGACTGCAATCTGCGCGCCTGGAACGGCAGCGGCTCCTGCCTGCGTGGCGGTTTCGCCTGCATCGCCTGTACCGAGCCCGGCTTCGAGTCGCCCGGCCATGCCTTCCAGGAAACGCCGAAGGTGGCGGGCATTCCGATCGGTCTGCCGAGCGACATGCCGAAAGCCTGGTTCGTCGCGCTTGCGGCGCTGTCCAAGTCGGCGACGCCGAAGCGGGTGCGCGACAACGCGGTCGTCGACCATCTCGTCTTCCGGCCGGCGATCAAGAAAAAAGGCGGTGGCAAATGAGCCGCATCGTCGTCGGACCGTTCAACCGTGTCGAGGGCGATCTCGAGGTCAGTCTCGAACTCGAGGCCGGCCGGATCCAGGCGGCCTACGTCAATTCGCCGCTGTTCCGCGGTTTCGAGCAGATCCTGGTCGGGCGTGCACCGCTCGACGCGCTGGCCATCGTGCCGCGCATCTGCGGCATCTGTTCGGTGGCGCAATCGGCCGCCGCCGCGACGGCGCTGGCCGACGCAATGGGCGTCACACCGACGCCGAACGGCCTGCTCGCCCGTCACCTGATTCAGGCGACCGAGAACATGGCCGATCACCTGACGCATTTCTACCTGTTCTTCATGCCGGATTTTGCCCGTCCGGACTATGTCGACCGTCCATGGCATCCGGCGACTGCCGAGCGCTTCACGGCGATCAAGGGTTCGGCCGCCGCCGAGGTCTTGCCGGCGCGCGCCAGCTTCCTGCGCCTGATGGGCTTTCTCGCCGGGCGCTGGCCACATACCCTGGCCATCCAGCCGGGCGGCAGTACGCGGGCGATCACTGCCGGCGAACGCATCCGCCTGCTCGCGCTGTTGCGCGAATTCCGCAGCTTCCTCGAACGCCGGCTGTTCGGCGATGCGCTGGAGCGTATCGGTCAACTCGCCAGCAAGGCCGATTTGCTGGCCTGGGCGGATGGCCGGGCCGGCGATTTCCCGGCCTTCCTGAAAATCGCCGGCGATCTCGGCCTTGAGCGTATCGGGTGTGCCGACGACCGTTTTCTGTCACATGGTGCCTACGGCCTGTTCCCGGCCGGTACCTGGCAGCAGGGAAAAACCGAAGCTTTCGCAGCGGCGCGCATTACCGAAGATACCGAGCGCGCCTGGCTGCTCGCCGATCAGCCGCGGCATCCGGCCGCAGGTGAAACCATCGTCGCCGCCGACAAGGCGGATGCCTACACCTGGTGCAAGGCACCGCGTTATGCCGGCCAGACCCATGAAGTCGGTGCCCTGGCCCGCCAGGTGGTGGCCGGCAATCCGCTGTTGCTCGATCTGGTGCAGCGTGACGGCGGCAGCGTCATGGCCCGTGTCGTCGCCCGCCTGCAGGAACTGGCGCTGCTGATTCCGGCCATGGAAGGCTGGGTGCAGGCACTGCAGCCGGGCGAATCCTTCTGCGCCCAGGGCGTGATGCCGGACGAGGGCAGCGGCGTCGGTCTGGTCGAAGCGGCGCGCGGCAGCCTGGGGCACTGGCTGACCATACGGCGCGGCCGCATCGAGCGTTACCAGATCATTGCGCCGACTACCTGGAACTTTTCGCCGCGCGACGCGACCAATCAGGAAGGGCCGCTGGAAAAGGCCCTGCTCGGACTCGCTGCGGGGGACGGCGCGCCGCCGACCATTCAGCATGTCGTGCGTTCGTTCGATCCTTGCATGGTCTGTACCGTGCATTAGTTTTCTGCGGCAGGCGTATTTGTTCCATTCGCCATGCCGCGGTGCGTTGCATCTGCTGCTTGGCTTGCCCGGTGCGATCAAAAGGCCTTGGGCTGCCATGAACATCAGTCGTTAATCGACTACATCGAATGTAGCGGGCCTTGAAAGGGGAGCAACATGGGGGCAAGCGGAAAACCGCTGGAAACGGATGAACGGATTCCCGTATTCCAGTCCGCAGTAAAGCAGTTGCGCGATGGCAATTTCGACGTCGAGATCCCGGCCGAACCGCTCGATGCGGTCGGCATTCTCGGTCTCGAGTTGAACCGGCTGGCGGAAACCCTGGAGCAGAACTTCGAGGAAACGCGCAAGATCCAGCAGATCGCCGAACAGCTGACGAGTGGTCTGTTTCTCGATGACGTGCTGGAAAAGGTCTTCGAGTCCTTTCGCACGGTGATTCCCTACAACCGCCTCGGCGCCGCCTTCCTGAGCGACGACAAGCTGCAGCTGACACATTACTGGGGGCGTTCGGATGCGGCGACGGTCATTATTGCGCCGGGCTATACCGCGCCGATGCAGGGCAGCAGCCTGCAGGCGGTGATCGAGACCGGCAAGCCGCGCATCATCAACGACCTGGAAAGCTATCTGGCCGAGCACCCGGAGTCGGATTCGACGCGCAAGGTGCTTGCCGAAGGCGTGCTCTCCAGCCTGACCTGTCCGCTGATTGCGCACGGCAAGCCGATCGGCCTGCTGTTTTTCTCGAGTTTCGCCAAAAACACTTATCAGAACGTGCATCAGGGCGTTTTTCTCCGCCTGGCCGTGCAGCTTTCCCTGCTGGTCGAGAAGAGCCGTCTTTATCAGCAGCTTTTCGAGGTCAACCAGGAGTTGCTGGAAGCCAGGCGCATACTTGAAACGCAGGCCATGCACGACGAACTGACCGGTCTCTACAACCGGCGGGCGATCATGAACCTGCTCGAGACGCGTTTGTCGCGGGCGCGCCGCGAGGGGCTGCCGCTCAGCCTGTTGATGATAGACATCGATTTTTTCAAGAAGATCAACGACGGGCACGGGCATCATGCCGGCGACCGTGCCCTGCGTGCGGTCGCCGCCCGCCTGAACAGCTGTGTGCGCGATTACAACCGGGTCGGTCGTTATGGCGGCGAGGAGTTCCTCATTGTGCTCGACGGCGAGGATGCCGAGGTCGCGGAAGCAATTGCCGAGCGCCTGCGCCTGTCGATCGCCGACGAGGCGCTCGACGATTGCGGTCGGCGCCTGCATTTGACGATCAGCGTTGGCGTCGCGATGACGCCGCGCGTACTCGAACTCGATCCGCACCAGTTCATTGCGGTGGCCGATCAGGCGCTGTACGACGCCAAGCAGGGCGGGCGCAACCGGGTCCGGGTGCGCCGCATCGTTTGAGCGGGCGCCCGACCGGTGCGGCCGGGCGCGTTTTCAGAAGCCGATCTTGCGACTGCGCCCCATGCGGGCCTGTTCGAAATCGGCCGCTTCCAGCCAGTTGCGGCCTTCCAGCTTGGCCGTGCCAAAGGCGGCGAGCAGACGCTTGCGCATGTCGCGCGGCGGCAGCGAACCGAGGCGTTCGAGCACGCTTTCCTCGGCTTCCGGCGGGAAGCCCCAGTCATGCTCGCCGACGATCTCGCGATAGAGCGCGGCGGCGATGCTGATGGCAGCGTCGTGGTCGGGGCGCGGCACTTCATACACGTTCATGCGGTTGAGGATGGGTTCCGGTATCGAACGCTCGTCGTTGGCTGTCGTCACCCACAGGATGTGCGAGGCGTCGATGTCGATATCAATGAACTCGTCCTTGAAGGCGCGCGCCGTGTCGTGTTCGAGCAGACTGTACAGGGCACCCATCGGGTCGTAGCGTGAATCGCCGCCGGCCTTGTCGATCTCATCGAGCACCACGATGGGGTTGGCGTAGTCGCCATGCACCAAAGTGTGCGCCACCTTGCCCGGCTTGGCGTTGTTCCATTGCGACGAGGCGCCGGAAAGCACCCAGCCGGCGGTCAAGGCGCTCATCGAGATGAATTCGTGGCCGGTGCCGAGGCGGGCCGCCAGTTCGCGGGCGAAATGCGTCTTGCCGATGCCCGGTTCGCCGAGCAGCAGGATGGGCGTGAAGCTCATCGGCTCGTTGCCGGCCACCGACAGCGCGACGTATTTGCGCAGGTCGTCGATGACGTCGCTGAAATTGGGGCAGCTGTCGTAGAGGTCATCGATCATGTCGGCGCCGGTCGGGCGGATCAGGAAACGGCCGCCACCGCGCTGCTTCATCTTGTCGTACAGGGTGGCGAGCGCTTCGTTGCGGTTGCCGGCGGCCTCTTCCATGGCGCGTTCGATGGCGGCCACGTCGTAGATGGTGCGTTCTTCGGCGACAGCGAGTCGGATGTCGGTATGAGCCATGATGAATCCTCCTGATGCGACATGTGCTTCTTGTGAAAGCAGGGATGCCAGAGCGTGATTCCCGAACTGCAGTCTTTTCCTAGCATTTCCCGTTCCAGCTTTTTGTCGCGGGTGACTTGCACGCCATCGGGAATGCCGGCATTGTTGCCGGTGTTTTCGCCAAGGGGATGATCGATGGAGCGCTTTACCATTTCGCTGGACGAGTCGCTGGCCAGCCAGTTCGACGAGCTGATCGCGGCGCGCGGCTACAGCAACCGCTCGGAAGCGGTGCGCGACCTGATTCGTGGCGCCATCGAGAGCGACCGCCAGCGCGATCCGCCGGCCGGGCATTGCGTCGCCAACTTGTCCTACGTGTACAACCACCACGAGCGCGAACTGGCCGAACGTATCACCGGCCTGCAGCACGACCATCACGACCTGACCGTGGCCGCGATGCATAGCCATCTCGATCACGACAATTGTCTGGAAACCGTCATTTTGAAAGGGTCGACCGCCGAGGTCAGACAATTTGCCGACCAGCTGATGGCCGAGAGCGGCGTGCGCCACGGCAAGCTCAACGTGATTGCCCTCGAACCCGAGCATCATCACGCCCACGACGAACACGGCGCAGCGCATGTCCACTACCGGCCGGCCCGCTGATCCGGGCCTCGATTCGCCCTTGCCGGCGGCCACCGAGCAGCTCGGCGAGCAGGCCTGGATCGAAGTCATCCAGAAAATGGACGAGGTCTACAACGACCTCCTCCAGTACGAAGTGGCGCTCGAAGAGAAGAATGCCGCGCTCGAGGAGTCGCACCAGTTCATCGAGAGCGTGCTCGCCTCGATGTCGGACATCCTGATCGTCTGCGACCGCAACGGCAATATCGAGGAGGTCAATCCCTCGCTGTCGCACATCGCCGGCAAGACGATAGAAGAGCTGCAGCACAAGCCGGTCTTCGACCTGTTTGCCGACGATGTCGAACGGGCCAAGGCGCGTGAAATCTTTGCCCGCTTCGGGCGCGAGGGCGTGCACGACTGCGAGTTCTTTTTGCGCGCCGGCGACGGGTCGACCGTACCGGTCTCGATGAACTGCACGCCGCGCCTGTCGCAGACCGGCAAACTGATGGGCATGGTGGTCACCGGTCGTCCGGTTGGCGAACTGCGGCGAGCCTATTCGGCGCTGCGCCAGGCGCACGACGACCTGAAACGCACGCAGGGCCAGTTGCTGCATGCCGAGAAGATGGTTTCGCTGGGTCGCCTGGTGGCCGGCGTCGCGCATGAACTGAATAACCCGATCAGTTTCGTGCTCGGCAACGTGCTGTCGCTGCAGCGTTACGCCGGCCGCCTCGACGCCTATCTCAATGCCGTGCACGCCAGCCCGGCGGCGGCCGATGCCGGCTTGCAGGCAATGCGCGACGAACTGCGCATCGACCGCATCGTCGCCGATATGCCGCAACTCATCGACGGCATGATCGAGGGCGCCGAACGCACGCGCGACATCGTCGATGCGCTGAAACGCTTTTCGGCGGTGGACAAGATGCAGCCCGAGCAGGTCAGTCTCAACGAGGTGGTCGAGCGCTCGATGCGCTGGGTGGTGCAGAGCGCGGCGAGCAAATTTGCGGTCGACCTCGATTTGCCGGCCGATTTGCGCTGCTCCGGTTCGTCCGGCCAGTTGCAGCAGGTGGTCATGAACCTGATCCAGAATGCCTGTGATGCCACCGCCAACCAGTCGCCGGCGACGCTGAAGATTGTCGGCAGTCGCGCCGACGGCATGGCCTTCCTGCATTTCATCGACAACGGGCCGGGCATTGCGGCGGAATATCTGGGCCGGCTGTTCGAGCCGTTTTTCACCACCAAGCCGGTTGGCCAGGGCACCGGGCTCGGCCTGTCGATCAGCTACGGCATCGTCGAACGGCACGGCGGCCGCCTGACAGCCGGCAATGCGCCGGATGGCGGGGCGGAATTCGTCTTGTCACTGCCGCTGGAAAGTCACTGACCACTTTGCCAGCACGAGGTCGCGGCAAAACCGGGCAGAAGCAATACGAACAATGACTTATTGCGCTGGCACGCAAATTGTATGAAGATAATAAAATCATTCATACGGACGCCATGGAAACCCTGCCCACCGACTGGCTGTCGCTGCTCATCCTGACCTTCGTGCTCGGCATGAAGCACGGTTTCGACGCCGACCACCTCGCCACCATCGACGGTCTGACCCGCTACAACGCGCGGCAGCGGCCGGCTCTGGCGCGCTATTGCGGCACCCTGTTCTCGCTCGGCCATGGCGCTGTGGTCATGGCCATCGCGCTCGGCGTCTCGGCCATCGCCGGGCGTTGGGAAGTGCCGGAATGGTTCGGCCTGCTCGGCGCCGTGATTTCCATCGCCTTCCTGGTTGCGCTTGGCAGCCTCAACCTGGCTGCCGTGCTCGCCGCCGGACCGGACGAGATCGTCCAGCCGGTCGGCCTCAAGGGCAAGCTGCTCGGCAATCTGCGGCATGTTTCGCATCCGGCCCTGATTGCACTGGTCGGCGCCCTGTTCGCGCTGTCCTTCGATACCTTGTCGCAGGCTGCCTTCTTTGCGCTGACCGCAACCCAGTTTGGCGGCTGGGAACACGCGCTGATCCTCGCTTCACTGTTCATGCTCGGCATGCTGCTCACCGACGGCATCAACGGCCTGTGGATTGCCCGCCTGATCGCCCGCGCCGACCAGGTGGCGCTGGTCGCCTCGCGCGTCATGGGCCTGGTCGTTTCCGGCATCAGCCTGCTGGTCGCCGCCTTCGGCGCTGCCAAGCTGCTGTCGCCGGCGGTCGATGCCTGGAGCGAGGGCAAGGAGCTGGTTTTCGGGTTCATGCTGGTGGCGATCATCGCCTTGAGTTTTGTTGCGGCAGTGCGCCTGACGCGTCGGCCGGCCGTGGCCTGACTGATTTATTGAGGGGATGGCCGGGCAACCGGCTTTTTTTGACGATGCCGTTAAGACAAAAATTAATTTGCTCATATTTTTTGCTCGCCTGTGCCGGTGTGGCGGCGGAAGAGGCGGTCCAGCTCTCGCCGGTCGAAGTACGCGCGCAGACCGAAAATCTCGAAGGCATCGCGACGGCGGGCAGCGCGGGCGTGGTGTCCAGCCAGCGTCTGGCCGCCGTACCGATGTTGCGACCCGGCGAGGCGCTGGAGATGGTGCCCGGCCTGATCGTCACGCAGCATGCCGGCGACGGCAAGGCCAACCAGTATTTCCTGCGCGGTTTCAATCTCGACCACGGCACCGATTTTGCGACCTACGTCGGCGGCGTGCCGGTCAACATGCCGACACATGCGCATGGCCAGGGCTATACCGATCTCAATTTCCTGATCCCGGAACTGGTCGACCGCATCAGTTTTCGCAAGGGACCGTATTACGCGTCGGAAGGCGATTTCTCCTCGGCCGGCGCGGCGCATATCGATTACCGCCGGCGTATCGACGGCACGCTAGCGCAACTGACGCTCGGCCAGAACGGCTACGCGCGCAGCCTGCTCGCCAGTTCGCCGGAACTGGCCGGCGGCCATCTGCTCTACGGCCTGGAGTTGTTCCATAACGACGGTCCGTGGCAGGTCGACGAGCATTACCGCAAGCTGAACGGCGTGCTCAGTTACAGCCAGGGGACGCGCAACAACGGTTTTGCCATCACCGGCATGGCCTATCGTGGGCGCTGGACCTCGACCGATCAGATCGCCCAGCGCGCCATCGACAGCGGCGCGGTCGACCGCTACGGTTCGCTCGATTCGAGCACTGGCGGCGAGACGCAGCGCTACAGCCTGTCCGGCGAATGGGCGAAGCATTGGGGCAAGGCGCAGAGCAGGGCGAATGTCTGGTGGCTGCAATCGAACCTCGACCTGTGGTCCAACTTCCAGTACTGCCTGAACAACGGCTGCCCGCCGGGCGATCAGTTCAAGCAGTCCGAACATCGTCAGGCCGGTGGTTTCTCGGCATCGCATGCGGTCTTCGACAACTGGGCCGGTTTTGATGTGACGAACAGTTTTGGCCTGCAAACGCGCGTCGACCGTCTGAGCCCGGTCGGGCTGTACGCGACGAGCAATCGCGAAACCTTGTCCACCATCCGCGAAGACAAGGTCACGCAGCGCAGCATCGGGCTGTGGGCGCAGAACGAGACGCGGTGGACCGACTGGTTCCGTTCGATCCAGGGCCTGCGCGCCGATGCCTACGACTTTACGGTCGACGCCAGTTTAAGAGCCAATTCCGGCCGGGCCAGCGACCAGATGCTGACCCCCAAGCTGTCACTCGTCCTCGGGCCGTGGCGCAAGACCGAGCTTTATTTCAATTACGGCCACGGCTTTCATTCCAATGATGCGCGCGGCACGACGATACGCGTCGATCCGGCCGACGGTGTGACGCCGGTCAGCAAGGTGCAGCCGCTGGTGCGCACGCGCGGCTACGAAATTGGCCTGCGTTCGGAAATCCTGCCTGGCTGGCAGTCGACCGTCGCGCTCTGGCAACTGACGGCCGCCTCCGAACTGCTCTTCGTCGGCGATGCCGGGACCACCGAAGCGTCGCGCCCGTCGCGGCGTTACGGTGTCGAATGGACCAATCTTTACGTGCTGTCCGACTGGCTGGCCCTCGATGCCGACCTCGCCTGGTCGCATGCCCGCTTCCGCGACCACGATCCGGTCGTCGGTGACTACATTCCGGGGGCGGTGACCGGCACGGCCAATCTCGGCCTGACCCTGGACAACCTCGGCCCATGGTACGGCGCCCTGCGCCTGCGCTACTTCGGGCCGCGGCCGTTGATCGAGGACAATTCGGTGCGCTCTTCGGCATCGACGCTGACCAACCTGCGCATCGGCTACAAGATCGACAAGCGCACGCAACTGGCGCTCGACGTGTACAACCTGTTCGACCGCAAGGTGAATGACATCGAGTACTGGTATTGCTCGCGCACTGCCGGCGAGGCGGCCAACCCGGCCGGTTGCGCCGACGGAACGGCCGGTGGCTACGACGACCGGCATATTCATCCGAGCGAACCGCGCAGCTTCCGCCTGACCGTCTCGCATCGCTTCTAGGTTAGGGGGCAGCTGCGTCAGAGCGGCCTGCAAAGGCCTTTCGGATTGTACGTAATTGTAACTGTAATTCATAATTACGCTTTCGGGCCCCAATAAGTTGGAGTAATCTACGGGGTTTTCCCTAACAGACAAACCCTCAGGAGAATCCGTGGAAAAGGATCTGCGCGAAGCCGCTCTCGAATACCATCGCTGGCCCACCCCGGGCAAGATTTCCGTGCGCCCGACCAAGGGCCTGACCAACCAGCGCGATCTGGCGCTGGCCTACTCTCCTGGCGTTGCCGCCGCCTGTGACGCGATCGTCGAAGATCCGGCCACCGCCGCCTGGTACACCTCGCGCGCCAATCTGGTCGGCGTCATCACCAACGGCACCGCCGTGCTCGGGCTCGGCAACATCGGCCCGCTCGCCGCCAAGCCGGTCATGGAAGGCAAGGGTTGCCTGTTCAAGAAATTCGCCGGCATCGACGTTTTCGACATTGAATTGTCGGAAAACGATCCGGACAAGCTGATCGACATGATCGCCGCCATGGAGCCGACGCTCGGCGGTATCAATCTGGAAGACATCAAGGCGCCGGAATGCTTCTATATCGAAGAGAAGCTCAAGGCGCGGATGAATATCCCCGTTTTTCACGATGACCAGCACGGTACGGCGATCATTTCCGGCGCCGCCATGCTCAACGGCCTGAAGGTCGTCGGCAAGAAGATCGAAGAGGTCAAGGTCGTCGTCTCCGGCGCCGGTGCGGCTGCCATTTCCTGTGTGAACCTGTGGTGCGATCTTGGCGTCAAGCGCGAGAACATTACCATTTGCGACTCGAAGGGCGTCATCTACGTCGGTCGTCCGGGTGGCATGGACGAAACCAAGGCCCGCTACGCCCAGAACACCGAAAAGCGCACGCTGGGCGAAGCGCTGGTCGGCGCCGATATCTTCCTCGGTCTCTCTGCTGCCGGTGTTGTCAAGCAGGAAATGGTCGTCAGCATGGCCGAAAAGCCGATGGTCTTCGCGCTGGCTAACCCGACGCCGGAAATCATGCCGGAACTGGTCAAGGAAGTCCGCCCGGATGCGATCATCGCCACCGGCCGTTCCGACTACGTGAACCAGGTCAACAACGTGCTGTGTTTCCCCTTCATCTTCCGCGGTGCGCTCGATGTTGGCGCGACGCGCATTACCGAAGAGATGAAGCTGGCCTCGGTGCGTGCGATTGCCGAATTGGCCGAAGCCGAAGTCACTGACGAAGTGGCCATGGCCTACCCTGGCCGTGATCTGAGCTTCGGCCCCGAATACCTGATTCCGACGCCTTTTGACCCGCGCCTGATCGTCAAGATTGCGCCGGCCGTCGCCCAGGCTGCCATCGATTCCGGCGTTGCTACCCGTCCGATCACCGACTGGGATGCCTACCGTGCCAAGCTGTCGGAATTCGTCTATCACACCGGTGTCGGCATGCGCGCCATTTTCCAGGCTGCCCGTCAGGCCCAGGGCAAGCGCATCATCTATGCCGAAGGCGAAGATGAGCGCGTTTTGCGCGCCGTTCAGGTCGTGATCGAAGAAAAATTCGCCCGTCCGATCCTGATCGGTCGTCCGGAAGTCATCGAACATCGTCTGGCCAAGGCCAATCTGCGCATCAAGTCCGGTGTCGACTTCGACATCGTCAATCCGGAATCCGACGAGCGCTATCGCGAATGCTGGACGGCCTATCACCAGTTGATGGCGCGCCGTGGCGTGACGCCGGCCATTGCCAAGGAAGCCCTGCGCCGCAAGCCGACGCTGATTGGTGCCATGCTGTTGAAGCTCGGCTACGCCGACGGCCTGATCTGCGGCATGACCGGTCAGTTCAGTCATCACATGGGCGTGGTCAAGGAAGTCATCGGCAAGCGCCAGGGCGTCAATACGCTGGCCGCGATGAACTACCTGATGCTGCCGGGTCGCTCGCTGTTCATCTGCGATACCCACATCAACGAGAACCCGACGGCAGAAGAAATCGCCGAAATGACGATCAGTGCTGCTGAACAGGTCAAGCGTTTTGGCCTGCACCCGAAGGTTGCCCTGCTTTCGCACTCCAATTTCGGTTCCGGCAGCTCCGAGTCGGCGCACAAGATGAGTCGTGCTTCGGCGCTGGTGTCGGCGATGACCCATGGCGAAATGGAAATCGACGGCGAAATGCATGGCGATTCGGCATTGTCCGAAGATGTCCGTCTGGCTGCACATCCGGAATCGACCCTGAAGGGCGAAGCCAACCTGCTGATCATGCCCAACATCGACGCCGCCAACATCTCCTACAACCTGTTGAAGATGACGGCTGGCGAAGGCGTGACGATCGGCCCCATCCTGCTCGGCGCGGCACGTCCGGTGCATGTCCTGACCTCGACCGCCACCGTGCGTCGCCTGGTCAACATGACGGCGCTGGCCGTGGTCGAGTCGATGGAACGCTAAGCGACTGCAGACGCAAAAATGGCGCAGGAGGGGAAACCTTCCTGCGCCATTTTCATTTTTGCCTTTTTGCGGCGGTTGACCGCTGGCGGCCGCCTAATTGGCCAATGCGGCCAGCAACTTGCCGTGTATGCCGCCGAAACCGCCGTTGCTCATGACCAGGATCTGGTCGCCGGGACGAGCCGCGGCAACGATCTTGCCGACAAGTTCGTCGAGATTGTCTTCAACCTGCGCGCGTTCGCCCATCGGGGCCAGCGCTTCGCGGGCATCCCAGCCGAGATTGCCGCCGTAGCAGAAGGCGAGATCGACCTCGCGCAGGCTGTCCGGCAACTGGCTTTTCATCGTGCCCAGTTTCATGGTGTTGGAGCGCGGCTCGAAAACGGCCAGGATGCGGGCGGCACCCACCTTGCGGCGCAGGCCGGCGACCGTGGTGGCAATGGCCGTCGGATGGTGTGCGAAATCGTCATACACGGTGATGCCGCGCACTTCGCCACGCACTTCCATGCGGCGTTTGACATTCACGAAACGGGAAAGCGCTTCCAGCCCCTTGTCCAGTGGCACGCCGACGTGGCGCGCCGCGAGCAGCGCGGCGCAGGCATTGGCGCGGTTGTGCTCGCCGGACAGCGCCCAGGTGCAGCGCCCGATCTCGCCTTGCGGGCCATGCAATACCAGCTCGCCGCTGGCATCGTCGCCAGTGACGCGATAACCGGCCGTATCGTTGAAGCGTTCGACCGGCGTCCAGCAGCCGCGCGCCAGCACGCGTTCGAGACTGGCTTCGCCGGCATTCGAGACGATCAGGCCGGAGGCAGGCAGGGTGCGCACGAGGTGGTGGAACTGCGTTTCGATGGCAGCCAGATCGGCGAAGATGTCGGCGTGATCAAATTCCAGGTTGTTCAAAACCACGGTGCGCGGCTTGTAATGCACGAACTTGGAGCGCTTGTCGCAGAAGGCGGTGTCGTATTCGTCGGCTTCGATGACGAAGAAGGGCGTGTCACCGAGGCGGGCCGAGACGCCAAAATTGAGCGGCACGCCACCGATCAGGAAACCCGGTGCCATATTGGCGTCTTCGAGGATCCAGGCCAGCATCGAGCTGGTCGTCGTCTTGCCGTGCGTGCCGGCGACGCCGAGCACCCAGCGTCCCTGCAGCACGTTTTCGGCCAGCCATTGTGGTCCGGAAACATAGGGCAGGCCCTTGTCGAGCACGGCTTCGAGCAGCGGGTTGCCGCGCGAAATGGCGTTGCCGACGACAAATACGTCCGGATTCAGTGCCAGCTGTTCAATACCGAAACCTTCGATCAGATCGACCCCGGCAGCGCGCAACTGGTCGCTCATCGGCGGATAGACATTGGCGTCGCAGCCGGTGACGCGATGGCCGGCGGCAACCGCCAGTTGGGCGACGCCGCCCATGAAGGTGCCGCAGATACCCAGAATGTGAATGTGCATGTCACAGAAGCCCGTTAGAATGGGGGCGATTTTACCCTGATTGAGCATCTATGCCCCGTCATGACAGGCAGCGCCCGAGTACCCATGCCCGGGCCAGTATCGCCGCCGCCGCCGCCCGCCTGATGGTGGAGGACGGCATTACCGATTATCACCTCGCCAAACGCAAGGCGGCCCGGCAGCTCGGCCTGCCTGAACACACGACCTATCCCGATAACGCCGAGATCGATGTCGAGTTGCGTGCTTATCGCAGCCTGTTCGAGGAGGAAGGGCATGCCGAACTGCTGCTGGCGCAGCGTCAGGCGGCCCTGCACATCCTCGAATTGCTGGAAGCTTTCCGGCCCTACCTGACCGGTTCTGTGCTCGATGGCACGGCGGGCGAGTATTCGACCATCGATATCCTGCTCTTTGCCGACAGTGCGAAAGAGGTCGAGATTTTCCTGCTTAACCGCAATATCGACTTCGAGCATGCCGAGGCGCGCAACGACAGGGCCGAGGCGGTGCTGGTGCTGGAAACCGAGGTTGCCGATGTCAATCTGGTGATCCTGCCGCCGCAGATGGAGCGGGTGACGATGAAGCATCGCGACGGCCATCCGCGCGAGCGCATTCGCGCCGAAGGCCTGCGCGCCTTACTTTTGGAATAGGCTGGACAAAATGCGGCCATTTACGGCAAACTTGCAGCTATGAAGAAGCAAAAAACCGCTTCCAAGCCGGTCGAAAGGGCTCGCATCCTGGTGGTGCATGGTCCGAATCTGAACCTGCTTGGCACTCGTGAACCCGAGCATTACGGTCGGGTTACCCTGTCCGACATCAACATGGCACTGGCCCGCATGGCGGAAGCTGCCGAGGTTGATCTCGAGGCCTTCCAGAGCAATCACGAAGGGGCCTTGATCGAGCGCATCCATGCCGCTCGCGAACAGGGCGTGCGCGCCATCATCATCAATCCTGCCGCCTACACGCATACCAGCGTGGCGCTGCGCGATGCGCTGGCCGCAGTGGCCATTCCGTTTGTCGAAGTGCATCTGTCCAATGTGCATGCGCGGGAGTCCTTCCGGCATCACTCGTACTTTTCCGATCTGGCCGTCGGCGTCATTTGCGGGCTGGGTCACGAGGGCTACCTGCTGGCGCTCGAGTACCTGCTCAACAAGATCAACATTGAATAGTCCGGCCAAAAGCCGGCTTCTTGCGTCGAACTGGCGCAATATCGAAGGGAGTCTCCATGGATCTGCGTAAACTCAAGAAACTTATCGACCTCGTTCAGGAATCGGGTATCTCCGAGCTGGAAGTGACCGAGGGCGAAGAAAAAGTCCGTATCGCCAAGCATTACGGCGCCGTTGCCGCCGCGCCGCAGCAGTACTACGCCGCACCGGCTCCGGTTGCACCGGGTGCGCCGGCCGCCTCGTCGGTCAACCTCGATGACGAGGATGATCTGCCGGAAGGCCACGTCGTCAAGTCGCCGATGGTCGGTACCTTCTACCGCTCGCCGTCGCCGGGTGCCGAAGCTTTCGTGCAGGTCGGCCAGAGCGTCAAGCAGGGCGAAACCCTGTGCATCATCGAAGCCATGAAGCTGCTCAACGAGATCGAAGCCGACGCTTCCGGCGTGGTCAAGGCCATCCTGCTCGACAACGGCGAGCCGGTCGAATTTGGTGAACCGCTGTTCGTGATTGGCTAATCATGGCCATGTTTGAAAAAATTCTGATCGCCAACCGCGGGGAAATTGCCCTGCGGATTCAGCGCGCCTGCCGCGAACTTGGCATCAAGACCGTCGTCGTCTATTCCGAGGCCGACCGTCACGCCAAGTACGTCAAGCTGGCCGACGAATCGGTCTGTATCGGCCCGGCTTCGTCGACGCTGAGCTATCTCAATGTGCCGGCGATCATTTCGGCTGCCGAAGTGACCGATGCCCAGGCCATTCACCCGGGCTACGGCTTCCTTTCGGAAAACGCCGATTTCGCCGAACGCGTCGAAACCTCCGGTTTCGTCTTCATCGGGCCGCGTGCCGAAACCATCCGCCTGATGGGCGACAAGGTTTCTGCCAAGGCAGCGATGAAGGAAGCCGGCGTCCCTTGCGTTCCCGGTTCCGATGGCGCCCTGCCGGAAGATCCGAAGGAAATCGTCAAGATTGCCCGTGCCGTTGGCTACCCGGTGATCATCAAGGCAGCCGGTGGCGGCGGTGGTCGCGGCATGCGTGTCGTGCATACCGAAGCTGCGCTGGTCAATGCCGTGGCGATGACCCGTCAGGAAGCCGGCACTTTCTTCGGCAACCCGGCGGTGTACATGGAAAAGTACCTGGAAAACCCGCGTCACGTGGAAATCCAGGTTCTCGCCGACGAGTACAAGAGTGCGATCTATCTCGGCGAACGCGACTGCTCGATGCAGCGCCGCCACCAGAAGGTCATCGAAGAAGCGCCGGCCCCGCATATTCCGGCCCGTCTGATCGCCCGCATCGGCGAGCGCTGTGCCGAAGCCTGCCGCAAGATCGGTTACCGTGGCGCTGGCACTTTCGAATTCCTCTATGAAAACGGCGAGTTCTATTTCATTGAAATGAACACCCGCATCCAGGTCGAACACCCGGTGACCGAAATGATCACCGGCGTCGATCTCGTCCAGGAACAGATCCGCGTTGCGGCCGGCGAGAAGCTGCGCTACAAGCAGAAGGACATCGTGTTCCGTGGTCATGCCATCGAATGCCGCATTAACGCCGAAGATCCCTTCACGTTCGTGCCCTGTCCCGGCAAGATCGAGTTCTATCACCCGCCCGGCGGTCCCGGTATCCGTGTCGATACGCACATCTACCAAGGCTATACCGTGCCGTCGCATTACGACTCCATGGTTGCCAAGGTCATCGCTTACGGCGATACCCGCGAGCAGGCCATCCGTCGCATGCGTATCGCGCTGTCCGAGATGAGCATCCAGGGCATCAAGACCAATATCCCGCTGCATCAGGAACTGATGCAGGACGCGCGCTTCGTCGAAGGTGGCACGAGCATTCACTACCTCGAACAGAAACTCGCCGACAAGGGCGAAGTGAAGAACTGACATGGCTTGGCAAAGTGTCAGTTTCCTGACCGACGCCTCGCGCGCCGAACCGCTCTGCGACGCCCTGCTCGAAGCCGGTGCGCTGGCAGCCAGCATCGAGGATGCCGACGCCGGCACGCCGGACGAGCAGCCGCAGTTCGGCGAGCCGGGCTCGGTCAACTCGCCGGGCTGGGCGCATTCGCGCGTCGTTGCCTTGCTTGAGGCCGATGCCGATGCGCATGCGCTGCTTGCCGAGGCTGGTGCAGCGATCGGTCTGGACGAGGTGCCCGCGTTTTCCATCGAAACGGTCGAAGAGCAGAATTGGGTGCAGCTGACCCAGTCGCAGTTCGATCCGATCCGCGTTTCCGAACGTCTGTGGATCGTGCCGTCCTGGCACGAATCGCCCGATCCGGCAGCGGTCAACCTGATTCTCGACCCGGGAATGGCCTTCGGCACCGGTTCGCATCCGACCACCCGGCTTTGCCTGGAGTGGCTGGAGCGTACGGTCAGTGCCGATTGCACCGTGCTCGACTATGGCTGCGGCTCCGGCATTCTGGCGATTGCTGCGGCACGTTTGGGTGCCGGGCGTGTTGCCGGGGTCGACATCGATCCGCAGGCGGTTGAGGCGGCCAAGGCCAATGCCGAGCGTAACGGCGTTACCGCCCTGTTCGCCGATTCGGCGCAGCCGGTGGCCGGCGAGTACGATCTGGTCGTTGCCAATATCCTGTCCAACCCCTTGCGCGTGCTGGCGCCGGCGATCTGTGCCCATGTCCGCTCCGGCGGTCGTCTGGCGCTGTCCGGCATCCTGCGCGAGCAGGCCGAGGAAATCATCGGCATCTACGCGCAGTGGCTGCCGCTGCAGGTCGCCGATACGCGCGAGGACTGGGTCTGCCTGAGTGGGGTCAAGCCCTGATGCGGACACGCTGCCCGGCTTGCAACACGGTTTTCCGTGTTACCTCCGAGCAGTTGCGCCTCAAGGCGGGAAAGGTCCGTTGCGGACATTGCCAGACCCTGTTCAATGCCTTTGATCAGCTGATTACCGAAACGGCACCGGTTGAAGCGGCACCGGTGCCGGCGGTTGATGAATCTCCGGCGCTTGTTGCTGGCAGCGATATTCCGGAAAATCCTGCCACGTTCGCCGAAGTAGAAGACAGAATCCTGCCGGAACCGGAACCGGAACCGGAACCGGAACCGGAACCGGAACCGGAACCGGAACCTGAGCCTGAGCCTGAGCCTGAGCCTGAGCCTGAGCCTGAGCCTGAGCCTGAGCCTGAGCCTGAGCCTGAGCCTGAGCCTGAGGCGCCGGCCGAAGTTGTGACCGAGCCAGCGGTCGACCTGCCGGAAGAGCCCGATTTGCCACCGGTCGAGCGTCTTGATGCCGAGCTCGCCGAGTCGCCCGAAGAGAGCACGCTGGCCGCCCGCGAGGCGGGTCTGGTTGCCATACGCGAGCTCACCGACAGTCAAAGCCACAACCGCTGGGCCGCCGGTACCCTGGCCAGCAGCGGTCTGGGGGCTTTCGACAGTGGCCATGCCCGGCCGGCCGTCTGGCCGTTCGTGCTGGTTTCCTTCCTGCTCCTGCTGACTTTGCTGGCGCAGTTGCTGTTCCATTTCCGCACCGATGTCGTGCGCCGTTTGCCGGATGCTGCCGCGCTCTACGAGCTGCTGGAGGTCGACGTGCCCTTGTCGCGCAATGTCGAGCTGGTCACGATCGAAGCCTCCGATCTGCAGGCCGACAATCAGCGCGGCATGTTCGTGTTGCAGGCGACGCTGCGCAATCGCGCCACCTATGCGCAGGACTGGCCGGCCCTTGAACTGACCCTGACCGATACCCACGACACCGTCGTTTCGCGGCGCGTGCTGGCGGCGGTCGACTATTTGCCGCCGGGTGTTTCGCCGGCCGCGTTCCCAGCCAATGGCGAGACTGCCGTTCGCTTGTGGATCGAGGCGCGTGACATCGGCGCTGCCGGTTACCGGCTTTACGTCTTTTATCCCTGAGAATTCTCGATGACTACCCTGATCTGCGGTTCGCTGGCTTTCGACAACATCATGGTCTTTCCCGACCGCTTCAAGAACCACATCCTGCCCGAGCAGATCCACATTCTGAACGTTTCCTTTCTGGTGCCCGAACTGCGCCGCGAATACGGTGGCTGCGCCGCCAATATCGCCTACAACCTGATGTTGCTTGGTGGCGAGCCGATGATCATGGCCACGGTCGGCGATGACGCGATGCCCTATCTTGAGCGTCTCGACAAGTTTGGTTTGCCGCGCACACATGTCCGTCAGGTGCCTGGTACTTTCACGGCGCAGTGTTTCATCACTACCGACCTCGACGACAACCAGATCACCGCCTTCCACCCGGGCGCGATGACGTTCTCGCACCTCAACAAGGTCGAGCAGGTCAAGGGCGCCAAACTCGGCATCGTCGCACCGGATGGCCGTGAAGGCATGATGCAGCACGCGCGCGACTTCGCTGCGGCCGGCGTGCCGTTCATCTTCGATCCGGGTCAGGGTCTGCCGATGTTCAACGGCGACGAGCTGCTCGATTTCCTGCAGCTCGCCGACTACGCCTGTTTCAACGACTACGAAGCCAAGCTGGCTTGCGACCGCACCGGGCGCAGCCTGGAACAGCTCGCCAAGGAAGTGAAGGCGCTGATCGTCACCCGCGGTGGCGAAGGTTCCGAGATCTACGCCGATGGCCAGCGTATCGAAATTCCCTGCGTCGAAGCCGAGCAGGTGCTCGATCCGACCGGTTGCGGCGATGCCTACCGTTCCGGCCTGCTCTACGGCATCGTCAATGGCTACGACTGGCTGACGACCGGCCGTCTGGCGGCGGTGATGGGCGCGATCAAGATCGCGCATCGCGGCGGCCAGAACCACCAGCCGAGCCGCGAGGAGATCGGTGCGCGTTACCAGCGCGCTTTCGGTTCCCTGCCCTGGTAAGAGGCACTCGCTTGAAACATACGCGTCATCTTCGGGCAACGCGTATGTAACAACGCTCATCCAGACTTGTTCTCCAGACAAACAAGGAGAACAAAATGGAAAATATCCGCAAGGAAGCGGGTCGCGATCGTCCCAAACGCCATCAGCTCGCGGTCGGTTTTGCGCGCAGCCCGAGTGACATTCTCGAAGCGCAGCGCCTGCGCTACCGCGTCTTCGCCGGCGAGATGGGTGCCAACCTGCCGAGCCGTACGCCGGGCGTCGATCACGACATCTACGACCCGTACTGCGAGCACCTGGTGGTGCGCGACACGCAAAGCGGCGAAGTGGTCGGTACCTATCGCATCCTGTCGCCGGAAAACGCGCGCCAGATCGGCTACTACTCCGAAAACGAATTCGACCTGACCCGCCTGCAGCACCTGCGGCCGCGCCTGGTCGAGATCGGCCGCTCCTGCGTGCATCCCGATTACCGCACCGGCGCGACGATTACCCTGCTCTGGTCCGGCCTCGCCCAGTACATGACCGAGAAAGGCTACGACTACCTGACCGGCTGCGCCTCGATCAGCATGGCCGACGGCGGACATGCTGCTGCCAGCTTGTATAATCGCCTGTCCGAATATCTGGGACCGCAGGAATACCGCGTTTTCCCGCGCTGCCCGCTGCCGCTGGCCGCCCTGCAGCAGGACCGGCCGGCCGAAACGCCGCCGCTGATCAAGGGTTACCTGCGTGCCGGCGCGTGGATTTGCGGTGAGCCGGCATGGGATCCCGATTTCAACACGGCCGACCTGCCCATCCTGTTGCCGATGGCCAAGGTTTCCAATCGTTACGCCAAGCATTACCTGGGGCAAGCAGACTGAACCAAACCAACTTTCCGATCCGCTGTTTCCGGATCCTTCGCCTGACGCTGCTGGTCATTGCCGGCGTACTGATCAGTTTCGCGATTTTTCCCTTGTGTACCGAGGCGGCGCGTCTGCGCCTGAAGTCGAGCTGGGCGATTGCCCTGCTCGACAGCCTCGGCATCGAGGTCGAGGCCGATCTGACGCACGTCGCGCCCGGTGCGCTGGTGGTCGCCAACCACATTTCGTGGATAGACATCTACGTCATCAATGCGGCGCTGCCTTCGGCTTTCGTCTCCAAGGCGGAAGTGCGCAACTGGCCGCTGATCGGCTGGCTGGCGGCGAAGAACGACACCATCTTCCTGCGTCGCGGCAGTCGCGGGCATGCCCGCATCGTCAATGACGAGATCGCGGCCCTGCTCGGACGCGGCCGGCATGTCGCCGTCTTCCCTGAAGGCACGACGACGGACGGGCGCAGCCTGCTGCATTTCCACGCCGCGCTGCTGCAACCGGCGCTGAGTGCCGGCCGACCGGTGCTGCCGGTGGCGCTTTCCTACTGGGAACTGGACGGTGAGCGCAGCCTGGCGCCGCGTTACGACGGCGATATTTCGCTCGGCCAATGCACACGGGCCATTCTTGGCCGGCGCCGGCTGATTGCCCGTCTGGTGACCACGCCCTTGCGCGGCCTGCAGGGCGAAGACCGCCGGCAGGTTGCGGCCGAAGCGCGCGAAGCGATTGCGCTGGGCGCGCGCTTGCCGCTGGTCGAGGCGCCAGCCGCCGATTTGCCGGTCAGCGCACCTGCCGCCAGCCAGCCGCTGACCAGTTCCGCAGATTTGGCCTGATTTCAGCGGTCGACCGCTGCGCAAAGCAGATTTCGCCTATCTCCTGATTTGGGAGAAAATCAGGTCTTCGCCAGCCGGCATCCGTCAGCCCGGCCCGGCACTTAATTTTTGCGGATTGGTGAGGCATGGCTACTTACGCCATAGGCGACATTCAGGGGTGTTTCGATTCACTGCAGCAATTGCTCGCCAAATGCGCCTTCGATCCCGCCCGTGACCGGCTCTGGCTGGTCGGCGACCTGGTCAACCGCGGGCCGCGCTCGCTGGAGACGCTGCGCTTTGTCAGGAGTCTGGGCAAGGCGGCGCTGACCGTGCTTGGCAACCATGATCTCTACCTGTTGATGGTCGCCGAAGGCGGCGCCAAGGCGCGCGGCAAGGACGACACGCTGCAGCCCATTCTCGATGCCCCGGATTGTGCCGAACTGCTCGACTGGCTGCGGCAGCAGCCGCTCTGCCATGTCGAGGACGACTACTGCATGGTGCATGCCGGCCTGTTGCCGCAATGGAGCATCAAGAAGGCGCGCAAGCTGGCGCGCGAGGTTGAGGCGGCGCTGCAGGGCGAGCAATACCGCGAATTCATTGCCAACATGTGGGGCAGCCAACCCGATCGCTGGTCCGATGATCTCGAAGGCTGGCCGCGTCTGCGCGCCGTGGTCAATGCGATGACCCGGATGCGCTTCTGCAGCGCCGACGGTGTCATGGATTTCAAGGTCAAGGGCGAGCTGGCGCGGGCGCCGGCCGGCTACATGCCGTGGTTCGAAGTGCCCGGGCGCAAGAGCGCCAAGTCGGTGCTGGTCACCGGGCACTGGTCGGCGCTCGGTTTCCGCCTTTCCGACAACATGCTGGCGCTCGATTCCGGCTGCCTGTGGGGCGGCCATCTGACCGCGGTGCGCCTCGAGGACCGTCAGGTCTTCCAGGTCGATTGCGCGGTTGGCGAATCGGTGGTTCTCGTCAAGTAATCCGCAGTCGGGACCGGTCACTGCGTGACGAGCCGACATATTCGGCAGAATTGTCGTTACCATCCGGTTTAATCAATTATTCAGTTCGCAGAATAAAACATGAAAAAGAAGAACTTGCCCTTGATGGTCGGCATTGCGGCCGTCGCAACCGGCGCAGCCTGGTGGTACTGGAGCTCCTCGGCGGGGAACACGGCCGTTGCCAAGGTGTCGCCACCGGTACCGGTGGTGCTGGCCAAAGCCGTCGCCCAGGACATGCCGGTCGTCCTGACCGCAGTGGGACGAGCGGAGGCTTACGAGACGGTGACCGTCAAGTCGCGGGTCGATGGCCAGGTCGCCAGCCTGCAATTCACTGAAGGCCAGCATGTGCGCCAGGGCGAGGAACTGATCCGCCTTGACGGCAATGATTTCACCCTCCGCCTGCAGCAGGCCGAGGCGGCGCTGGCGCGCGACGATGCACAACTGGCCAAGGCGAAGGCCGACACCGAGCGCTATGTTGCGCTGCGTGCGCGCAACTTCGTCTCCGAGGAAAAGGTCAATGAAATGCGCAGCAACGAGGCCGCGCTGAGCGCCACCCGCCGCGCCGACCAGGCGGCGCTGGAGCTGGCCCGCTCGCAGCTTTCCTACACCAGCATCCGCGCGCCGTTTGCCGGTGTGGTCGGCGCCAAGCTGGTGTTTCCCGGTGCTACAGTCAAGGCCAACGACACCGGGCTGGCCGTGATCAATCGCGTGCAGCCGCTCTATGTCGGCTTCGCGCTGCCGGAAAAATACCTGCCGCGTCTGCGCGCCGCGCAAGCCAAGGCCGAGAAGGTCGAGAGGGCGGGGCTGACGGTCAGCGTCAATCTGCCCGGCGAGCGGCAGACGACTTTTACCGGCCAGGTCCGCTTTGTCGACAATACGGTCGACGCCGCCACCGGCACGATTTTGCTCAAGGCCCTGTTCGAGAACCGCAACGAAGCCCTGATGCCCGGCCAGTTTCTCAACCTGACGCTGAATCTGGATACGCTGGATAACGTCGTTGCGGTGCCCAGCGAGGCGATCCAGCAGGGGCCGGATGGCGCCTTCGTCTATGTCGTCGAGGCGGAAGACAAGGTGGCCGTGCGCAAGATCGAGGTCGGTGCCAGTCATGCCGGTGCGACGGCCGTGCTCAAGGGGATTGCCGCCGACGAAACGGTGGTTACCGATGGTCAGCTGCGCCTGACGCCAGGCGCCAAAGTGGTGGCGAAGAAGCCGGCCGCGGCGCCGGCTGCCGTTCCGGCCAAATAAGCGGAGCCGCGCATGCAACTGCCTGAACTGTGTATCCGCCGGCCGGTGATGACGACGCTGCTGATCGCGGCGGCGGTCATCTTTGGCGTCATTGCCTACCGCGCACTGCCGGTTTCCGAACTGCCCAGCGTCGATTTTCCGACCATTTCGGTCAGTGCCAGCCTGCCCGGCGCCTCGCCGGAAACCATGGCGGCCGCCGTGGCAACGCCGCTCGAAGGGCAGTTCTCGACGATTGCCGGGCTCGATTCGATGACCTCGACCAGCGCCCAGGGCTCGACCTCGATCACGCTGCAGTTCTCGCTCGAGCGCAATATCGATGCGGCGGCGCAGGACGTGCAGTCGGCGATTTCCGCGGCGCTGCGCAAGCTGCCGCCCAACATGCCGACGCCGCCGTCCTTCCGCAAGGTCAATCCGGCCGATTCGCCGGTCTTCTACATCGCGCTGTCGTCGCCGACGCTACCGCTGCCGGTGGTCGACGAATACGCCCAGACGCAGCTTGCGCAGCGACTGTCCACGGTGCCCGGCGTGGCGCAGGTGCAGGTGTACGGCGCCCAGAAATTCGCCGTCCGCATCCGCGCCAACCCGGATCAGCTGGCAGCGCGCGGCATGGGTATCGACGAGTTGCAGCAGGCGATCAGCCAGGCCAACGTCAACCAGCCGGTCGGGATTTTTGACGGCATCCGCCAGACCTTCGCGATCAAGGATAACGGCCAGCTTGCCAATGCCGCCGCCTACCGGCCGCTGATCGTTGCCTGGCGTAACGGTGCGCCGATCCGCCTGGAAGAGGTCGCCACACCGGTCGACGCCGTCGAGAACAACAAAATCGCCAGCTGGAACGTGGACAAGCGCGCCATCGTGCTCGCCATCCAGCGCCAGCCGGGCAGCAACACCATCGAGACGGTCGATTCGATCAAGAAGATCCTGCCCGGCTTCCAGGCCAAGCTGCCGGCGGCGATCGAGATGACGACGCTGTACGACCGCAGCATCTCGATCCGCGAGGCCATCGACGACGTGCAGTTCACGCTGCTGCTGGCCGGCGCCCTGGTTATCCTGGTCATCCTGCTTTTCCTGCGCAACCTGTCGGCGACGGTGATTCCCGGTCTGGCGCTGCCGATTTCGGTGATCGGCACCTTCGCCGTGATGTACGCGCTCGGCTACAGCCTCGACAACCTGTCGCTGCTCGCGCTGACGCTGGCGGTCGGTTTCGTTGTCGACGACGCGATCGTCATGCTCGAGAACATCGTGCGCCACATGGAAGCCGGCGAAACGCCATTCGAGGCGGCGATCAAGGGGGCGCGCGAAATCGGCTTCACGATCATCTCGATGACCATTTCGCTGATCGCGGTGTTCATCCCGGTGCTCTTCATGAGCGGCATCGTCGGTCGCCTGCTGCACGAATTCGCGGTCACCATCTGCGCCGCCATCCTGGTCTCCGGCTTCGTCTCGCTGACCCTGACGCCGATGCTGTGCAGCCGCTATCTCAAGCACATCGAGGCCGAGCAGCACGGTCGCGTCTTCAATGCCTTCGAGCGTTTCTTCGAGGCGATGAAGAATGCCTACGAGCGCAGCCTGTCCTGGGCAATGGCGCGGCCGCGCCTGATTCTGGCCAGTTTCTTCCTCAGCCTGGCGTTGACCGTGCTGGCCTTCGTCTCGGTGCCCAAGGACTTCATCCCGAGCGGCGACAGCGGCCAGCTGATTGCCTTCACCGAAGGCGCGCAGGATGCTTCCTTCGCTTCCATGGTCGAGCATCAGCGGGCGGCCGCGGCGATTGTCGCGCAGGACCCGAACATCCGTTCCTTCATGTCCTCGGTCGGCAGCGGCGGCATCCGGCCGACGTCGAATACCGGCACCATCTTCATGCTGCTCAAGCCGCGCGACGAGCGCGAGCTGACGCCGGACCAGATCATCCAGCAACTGCGTCCCAAGCTCGCTGCCATTCCCGGCCTCAAGGTGTACATGCAGAATCCGCCGGTGATCCGCATCGGCGGCCAGCTGACCGCGGCGCAGTACCAATACACACTGCAGGACACCGATCTTGACGAACTTTACGAGTGGACCGGCAAGCTGCTCGGCGAAATCCGCAAGCTGCCCGGTTTTGTCGATGTCACCAGCAATCTCAACAACCAGAGCCCGGTCGTCGCGCTCGACATCGACCGCGACAAGCTGTCCTCGCTCGGCCTGACTTATGCCCAGGTCGAGGATGCGCTGCAGAGCGCTTTCAGCTCGCGCCAGATCTCGACCATCTACGGTGCCGCCAACCAGTACCAGGTGATTCTCGAAGTGGCGCCCGAATTCCAGGCCGAGCCGGCGATGCTGTCGCGCCTCTATGTGCGGGCGAGCGGCGGCAAGCTGGTGCCGCTCGACACGGTGGCGCGGATCAGCCGCAAGACGCAGGCGCTGACCGTCAATCACCAGGGCCAGCTGCCCTCGGTGACGATTTCCTTCAACCTGCTGCCCGGCGTTTCGCTGGGCGATGCGGTCGACCGCATCAAGGGCATGGAAAGCCGGATCAGCCTGCCGGTGGCGCTCAATACCAGCCTGCAGGGCACGGCGCAGGCCTTCCAGTCATCGTTGAAGGGTCTCGGCGTGCTGTTGCTGATCGCCATCCTGGTCGTCTATATCGTGCTCGGCATCCTGTACGAGAGCTTCATTCACCCGCTGACCATTCTTTCCGGCCTGCCGGCGGCCGGTCTCGGTGCGCTGGTGACGCTGCTGCTGTTCGGCGTCGATCTCAGTCTCTACGCCTTCGTCGGCGTCATCATGCTGATCGGTATCGTCAAGAAAAACGCCATCATGATGATCGACTTCGCGCTTGATCAGCAGCGCAACAAGCTGGTCGCCGCGCGCGAAGCGATTTTCAACGCCTGCATCATCCGCTTCCGGCCGATCATGATGACGACCATGGCGGCGCTCGCCGGCACCCTGCCGATCGCGCTCGGCATCGGCGCCGGTGCCGAAGTGCGCCGGCCGCTCGGCCTGGCCGTGGTCGGCGGCCTGCTGCTGTCGCAGTTCCTGACCCTCTACCTGACGCCGGTCGTCTATCTCTATCTCGACCGTTTCGTGCCGAAGGCGGTGCCGGTCGAGGAATAAGCGCGTCCGGCTCAGGCCGGGCCGGGCGTCTCGCCAGTGCAGCCGCTGCGCCGGACGTCCCTGGCGCCGGCTTCGTTGCCCCGGCTGGCCGGCTGGAATTTCGACAGCTTGCGCTGCAGGGTGCGCCGGTGCATTTTCAGGATTTCGGCCGTGCGGCTGATGTTGCCGTCGTTCTCGGCCAGCACCTGGCTGATATGCGCCCTTTCCAGCGCTTCGAGCGGCATGCGCTCGCTGCTCGGCACGGCCCGGGCGGCAAGATCGCGTTTGAAGAGTGCGGCGAGGATGGCGCTCGCCTCGACCGGTTTGACCAGGTAGTCGGCGGCGCCCTGCTTGATGCAATTGACGGCAACCGGCAGGTTGCCGCAGCCGCTCAGCACGACGATGCGGCAGGCGGGCAGGGCGGCGCGCAGCGGCGCAATCAGGTTGATGCCCGAGTCGTCGCCGAGATTGAGGTCGAGCAGTACGAAATCCGGCTGCTGCTCTTCAGCCAGCCGCAGTACCGCCGCGTAATGGCCGGTGTCGCTTACCACCAGGCCATGCCGCCGCAAGGCGCGCGCCAGGCTGTGGCGAAAGACGTTGTCATCGTCGATGACCAGCACGCGGCTTGCCGCCAAACCCGTTCCCTGTGTCATTTTGCCTCGTCCGGGATGGAAAAGCGCGGACCATAACAGCCTGAAAAACAAGGGGAAAGTGGCAAATTGTCGCACCCCTCCTGCGACAATTTGCCACTTTCGGCTTGTGTAACGAATGGTAACAATGCGCCCCGCGGCAAATTGCCGCCCGTACCGGTCGACGCGCAAAAAACACAAGAAATGCCCGCCGGTGCGATCTCCGAATTTCAGGGAAGGGGTTACGGCGTGTCCTTGTTTTTTCCGCGCAGCTACGGCAATCCATCCGGTCGCGAGCATGCCGCCGGCGGCATCGGTTCGGCCCTGCTCGTGCATGGGCTGCTGGTGGCCCTCGTCGTTTTGGGTATCGGCCACGCCGACAGCGTGATCGACGTGGCACGGCCGCTCGCCGTGCGCATGGTCGAGGCGGTTCGGCCGGAAGAGAAGAAAGTGTTGCCGCCACCGCCCAAGGTGCTGCCACGCCAGCCGCAGAAAACCCAGCCGGTACCGATTCTTGCCAGCAAGACGGAAAGCGCCACGAGCAATTTCGTCGTGCCGGTCCAGCCGCCCGTTCCCGCCGCTCTGCCAGCGCCGGCTCCGGCGCCGGTCGCCGTTGCTGCGGTCGAGCCGCTGGTCGAGGCCCGTTTCGACGCCGATTACCTGTCCAACCCGAAGCCGCCCTATCCGCGCGCTTCGCGCCAGCTTGCCGAAACCGGCACCGTCTATCTGCGCGTCCATGTCGGCCCCGAGGGCCAGGCGCTCAAGGTCGAACTCAAGCGCAGCAGCGGTTTTCCCCGGCTCGACCAGTCGGCGCTCGACACCGTCGCCCAGTGGCGCTTCGTGCCGGCCAAGCGCGGCACGCTCCAGGTCGCTTCCTGGGTGGTCGTGCCGGTTGTTTTTTCCCTTTCTTAAGATCAGGAGTCATTCATGGGCATCATGCATTTCTGGAACCAGGGCGATATCGTCACCCATTCCATCGCGGTCGTGCTGGCCATTCTTTCGCTGCTCAGCTGGGCGATCATCGGCAGCCGCTTCTTTGCCCAGTTGAAGCTCAACCGTAGCATCGATCAGGCCTTCGACGCCTTCTGGGGCGCCGCCGATCTCGAGCGCGGCCTGGCCGCCATCCGGGAAAAGGATACGACCGGCATCTTTGCCGGCATGGCCGATACCGCGGCGCATGTCGCGAAAATGCATGCGCAGCAGAAGGAAGTGACGATAGGCGGCGGCATCTCGGTCAGCGAAGTGCTGACGCGCAGCCTGCGCAACTACATGGTGCATGCCCAGGCGCGCTGTGAATCGGGCCTGACCCTGCTCGCCTCGGTCGGTTCGACGGCGCCCTTCATCGGCCTGTTCGGTACGGTATGGGGCATCTACCACGCGCTGGTCGGTCTCTCCGGCGCCACCCAGGTGGTGCTCGACAAGGTCGCCGGGCCGGTCGGCGAGGCGCTGATCATGACGGCCGCCGGCCTGTTCGTCGCGATTCCCGCTGTGCTCGCCTACAACGCACTGAACCGCGCCAACCGCCTGTCGGCCGCCTACCTCGACGGCTTCGCGCACGACCTGCATACATTCCTGACCACCGGCTCGCGCTATGCGCTGGCCAAAGCAGCGTAGGGAGCGGCGATGTCTTTCGGTTCCTTCGGCGAAGGCCAGAACATGCCCATGGCCGACATCAACACGACGCCGCTGGTCGACGTGATGCTCGTCCTGCTCGTTATCTTCATCATCACCGCACCGCTCTTTCACCAGGCGATCCCGGTCGATCTGCCGCAGGTCAGCTCGAGCAAGCTCGACGACAAGCCGCTCGTCATCCAGTTGGCGATCGACGCGCAAGGCATCGTTTTCCTCGACGGCGAGGCGGTGCACCGCGACGCACTCGATGCGCGCTTCGCCGGACTCACCGCCGGCAACCCCGAGTTGCACCTGCGCGCCGACCGCTCGACCCGCTACGAAGTCGTCGCCGACGTGATGGCAGCAGCGCAGCGCAACGGCCTGATGAAGATCGCATTCGTGACGCAGCCGCAGGAAGCGCGCTGATTCCCGCTATTCCTTCTTATTTCATCCGATATTTCCGGAAATACCTTCTCATGAAAAATACGCACCTGCCTGACGTCTGCGCCCCTGCCTTTCGTCGGAAAATACTAGGCGCGCTGGTGGCCAGCGCTTTTGCCGGCACATTTGCACCAGCGTTTGCCGATGAAGACAGCCAGCTTTCCCACGTTGTAGTCAGTGCTTCAAAGATTGAACAAGCGACAGCCGAAGCGCCGTCCAATGTTTCGGTGATTACCGCCAGCAAGATTGAAAACTCGAATGCAATTCGCCTCGGCGACGTGCTGACGGCTCAGGTTCCTGCTCTTTATCTGCGCGGAGGCGCGGTCGGCAATACGAGCCGCGATGCCGGATCGTCCATCATTTCGCTGCGCGGGGCCTACGGGGCAAGAACCAAGGTGGTGATCGACGGCGTGGCTAGCCTGGCCGATGCTAATTCGGGCAACCTGAATCTCTCCACGCTTGGCCTGGGGGATGTCGAGCGGATCGAAGTCGTGCCCGGCGTTTCCTCCTCGCTATATGGCAGCGATGCCATTGGTGGCGTGATCAACGTGATCACCAAGGCACCGACCAAACGCGAGATCAATGCCGGCTATACGCAGGGCTTTGGCGATGGCGAGCGGACCAAGTATGAGTTTGGCTATCGCGATCGCTTCGCGAGCGGCCTCGGAGTTTCCTTGAGCTATTACCACCAGAAGATGGAGGGATATGCCAAGAATGACTTTCTCACGGTCAAGCCCGGTGCTTGCGGCACATGTACGACAGCGGTTTCGGGGTGGACGAAGACAGTCGATAACACGGGTGTGACGCAGTACATCATCGGTGACAAGGGGGCGGTTGCATCGACCGCCCAGAATTTCAATGCCACCCTGTTTTATGACATCTCGCCGGATAGCAAGGTCAAGGCAGGGCTTACCTACTATGACAGCAAGATCGGTTACAGCCCGTACAACCTTTACCTGAAGAGTGCGGCCGGTGACGTCACTCTTCCAGCGACCAACCTGCAGATTGACGGAAAACGCATTGCCAGCCTGACGGAAGCCTCGCTTTCCCTGCCCGGTGAGAACTCGAAAGTTGATAAGCGCTATTTTGCCGGTTACGAAGGCAAGATCTTCGGCGACTATTTGCTCAAGTTCGACGTTTCCCGTTTCGACCGCGATGCTTTCTACCTGTCCAAGGGGACTACAGCGGCAACTTCCTATTCCGGTGGTCCAGGTACGGCAACGCATACGCCGAACATCACGAACGATGCACAGCTTCAGTTGAGCTTTGGCGCCGGCAACGATCATTTCATCGTTACCGGGCTGGCCGTCAATACCGGGCAACTCAATCGCCGGGTCTATACCGTTTCCGACTGGCGTAACGACGACAGCAAAACGGCAACGACGGACAGTGCAGATGGTTACACCCGGACCAATTCGATTTTTATCCAGGATCAATACAGCCTCACCTCCGCCGCTACCCTCTATCTCGGGGCGCGTTATGACGACTGGTCTACGCATGGAACGATCAAGAAGCCGGCGGGCATCAATCCGCTGGTCAATGTCGATGAGCACTCCTATTCAGCACTGAGCCCGCGTGTTGCCCTGGTCTACAAGCTGATTGACGGGGTGACCCTGAAGTCGTCGATGGGGAATGCTTTCCGCGCGCCGACCCTGTACGACCTGTATGCCGCCGATACTGTTTCCGGTGCCAAGCTGATTACTTCCGATTTCAATCTCAAGCCGGAAAAAGCCCAGGCCTGGGATCTGGGAACGGAAATCAACCTGAAGAATGGAGCAAACATCCGGATGGCGTATTTCCATACCAAGATCAGCGACATGATCTATTCGAAGGAAACCACCTACACCGGGCCTTACACGGCATCCATTCCGGCTACGGTCACCATTCTCAGCCAGAAAACCAACGCCGCCGAAGGCCTGACCAAAGGGGTGGAGCTGAGCGGCGACATGCCGCTGACGCGCTGGCTGCGGGCCAGTGCCAGCTATACCTATACCGATGCGCGGATCACCAAGGACAACACCGGTACCGGCCTGCTCGACAAGCAATTGGTATTTGTTCCGAAGAACATGGCCAGCCTGGGGTTGGACGCCAAGTATCACCAGTGGTCCGGCAGCTGGCTGTCGCGCTATAGCGGTCTGACTTATTCCAATGCGACCAACAGCGACACCGAAAAGAACGTCTATGGCGGGGTGTCGAAGTATTGGGTATCCGACATGAAGCTCTCCTATCAAATCGACAGGAACTTCAAGGCGAGCTTCCTGGTGAACAACGTCTTCGACAAGAAGTACTACGAGTATTACCTGATGCCGGGACGCAATCTGGCGCTGCAGGTCTCGGCCTCCTTCTGATCGCTCGGACAGGTGCCGGCCCCGGTCGCGCCCCTGTCCGACGTTCTTTCCGTTATCCCGATATGACGAGGCAAGCTATGTCTTCCCTGGCGCTGACCGGCAAGAGCCGGCAATTGATCACCAAGCTCCATCGCTGGAGCGGGCTCGCCCTGCTGGCCTTTCTTTTTGTGGCTGCGTTCACCGGCGTATTTGTTTCCTTTCGCTGGGAAATCGACGCCTTTCTGAACCCGCAACTGTTCAAGGTTCAGCCGGGGGACAAGGCCTTGCCACAGTTGGAGCTGATCGGGCGGATCGAGACAGCCTTTCCCGACGCTTTGGTTTCGACCCTGACTTATCCGGCAGCACCGGATGAGGCGTTGCGGGTTTCCCTGAAATCGCGGATGGACGCGCATGTCGTGCACAAGCATGTGCCGGGCATGAAGTCGGCCGTTGCTTTCAATCAGGTATTTGTGAATCCGTATAGCGGTGAAATCCTCGGACAGAGAAATACCTCCGATTTCGCGGTCGACCGTGTCAACTTCATTCCCTTCATGCTGCGTCTGCATTACTCCCTGTTTCTCGAAAAATGGGGCGTCTGGCTGATGGGAGGAAGTGCCCTGGTCTGGCTGCTGTCGAGCTTTCTCGGTCTGACGCTGGCCTGGCCGCGACTCTGGCGCAGCATCAAGGCGTGGCGGCCGCTGCTGGGCATTCGCTCCCGCCAGGGCGGATACAAACTCAATTATGACCTGCATCGTTCAGCCAGTTTGCTGACCTTGCCGGTGATGATCGTGGTTGCATTCAGCTCGGCCTATTTCAATTTGCCGGACCTGGTCAAACCGGTCATTGGCGTGTTTTCTCCGATTTCCAGCACGTCGACCGTAGCCAGTGCCGGGAAGGTCGGGCTGGACGACTCGATTGTGCCTCCCGAGCAGGCTGCCGCAGCGGCCTTGCAGGTTTTGCCGGAGGCCCGGGTCAGCTATGTAAATCGTGATTTCACCAAGGGGCTATACGCCGTACGCCTCAAGCTGCCGACGGATGTCGCGCCGATTGGCAACAACACGGTGTATGTCCGCATGCGCGATGGCGTAGTGAGTTCGACCCGCTTGGCAGCCAATCGCAGTGGTGCCGATACCTTTATTGCCTGGCAAATGCCTCTGCATTCCGGCGTGGCATTCGGCCTGGCCGGCCAGATCATCATCTGTCTCTGTTCATTGGCCCTGCTGGCGATGTGCGTGACCGGCTTCAACGTCTGGTTGCGCAAGCACCGTAGCGAAAAGGACCTGGCCATGCGGCGCCGGGCGCGCCAGACACCGGTATCTGAGCAACAGGCAGCGGCGCCGATCGAAGCGTGAATATCTTTCAAAACCAGGAAAGGGGTCTTCCCATGAAATCTCCGGTTCATTTTGCTGCGCTATTGCTTGCCGCCCTGTTGTTCGTTCCCGGCGCGGCCCAGGCGGCGCCCGAGTTGTTCTGGCTGACCGACAGCGCACCGAAAAAGGCACAGCCTGCGGCGACGCACGCGCATGGCAATACCGATGCCGTGATGAACGGCGAGGAGGCTGACACCATTCACAACTCGACCAAGCGCCTTTGGTTCCGAGAGGGCGATCAGTTGTCCGATGCGGCCTACCTCGACGAGAAAGCGTTCTCCGGCAAACTGCTTTTGCGTGATGCGCTCGGTAAGCGTAGTACGGTCGATCAGACGCCGGCAAGCGGCCTGGCGCACAGCAAAATGGAGTTCAAGGAACTCGGCTTCAACAATGCTTACGCCCGTCGTGAGTTGTTGAGCGAGCAAACCCTATGGGTCCAGACAGCCAAGGCGGAAGTGCTCAAGGGAAGTTGCTGCGAACGCGAGGTTGCCCCCGAGCAACTCAAGGCGATCAGCGATCCGGAGCAGCCGCTCGAGTTGGTGCGCCAACACATGGACAAGGAGAAGCTGTTCACCCGTATCGTTTCGGGTGACACGCTGCAGTTCACCGTGCTTGGCCGCGGCCAGCCGCTGGCCGGGGTGCCGGTCACCATGCTGACGCAGCAGGGCTGGCAAAAGAAGGCCATCTCGAACGAACAGGGCGTCGTCGAATTTACGCTGATTCGCGATTACTTTCCGGCCTGGAACGACTTCCGTCGCCGTACCAAGGAAAACTTTGTCCTGGTCGCCGACCGCGAGGTGGCCGAGGCCGGCACGCTCCAGGGAAGTGCCTATAAGAAAGTCCATTATCAGGCCACCCTGTCCGGCAAATACGCGCCATCACCCAATGACTACAAGTCTTACGCCTATGGCCTCGGTATTGCCGTATTCGTGCTCGCTTTCGGCGGGCTGGGGGTTTATCTCTATCGCCGGCGCCGGGTAAAGCCCTTCCAGGAAGTCCGCTTCAGTGAAGGGAGCTGAGGTGGGGCGAGTGAAGGCCGCTTTCGACATGGTCGACTGGAACCGTTTCCGCTTCTGGCTCCAGTTGTCCTTTTTCATTTTGTTCGTCTATGGCGGCTATGTCGGGATCAATCTCGGCAACAACCTGCCGACCTTTTCCTGCGGCTACAACACCGAAGGACGCGGCGGGATGTGCTACCTGATCCCGCTGCAACACCAGTTCGCCTGGAAGTGGGAGAAGCTGTTCAGCACCGCCGCCCTGACCATCCTGACCGGCTTTCTGACTTTCGGCCTGTGGTTCATCGTTTTCAACAAGGGCTGGTGCGGGCTGGCCTGCCCGCTCGGCACGATCCAGGACTGGATTACCGCATTGCGCCGCCGCCTGGGCATT
Organism: Quatrionicoccus australiensis; assembly: GCF_020510525.1. Lineage (NCBI taxonomy): Bacteria > Pseudomonadati > Pseudomonadota > Betaproteobacteria > Rhodocyclales > Azonexaceae > Quatrionicoccus > Quatrionicoccus australiensis. The sequence goes on along the minus strand of NZ_CP075188.1, from coordinate 3,938,995 downwards.
CGTTACGGGCGCTATACCCTGGAACAATTCCGCGTGCTGGCGCAGATCAAGTACGTCCTGCTTGCCCTGATGCTGCTGATCCCGCTCGGTATCGGCGCCGGCTGGTTCTCGAAGGACATGGGGTCGCCTTTCTGCATGATTTGTCCCGGCCGGATGATCATTCCGACCCTGACCGGAAAATTCGATCACTGGACGATCGACTTCTCGACGACGGCAAAAATGGTCATGACAACCCTGGGCATGGTGGTCGCTGGCCTGTTTTTCGTCGGCGCTTTCGTCAAGAAGCGCTTCTTCTGCTTCTTCTGCCCGATGAGCGCCCTGCATTACCTGATTTCCAAACCGGCCCTGCTCACCCTGAAAAAGGACGGCAGCAAATGTACGCGCTGCGGTGATTGCTATCGGGTTTGCGACATGGAGATCAAGGAAATTGCCGACGACGTCAGCAACCCGCGAATCATGATGGACGACTGCACGCTGTGCCTCAAGTGTGTTGCCTCCTGCCCGGAACCCGGCGCCCTGAAGGCCAAGTTTGCCACCATTACCTTCTTTGAATCGACCGAAGCGGGATTCATCAAACGCATGCACAAAGGAATCCATCTTGACCAACCGAAGTCCTGAGCGCCAGCCCGTTCCGTTTCACCAGAGCCGGCAGGCGCGTGAGGCGGAGGTCATGCTTGATCACATCGTCGATGACTTTCTCGAAAATCCGGCCGGGATGAGCTATTTCTACGATTTGTTCCGCAAGGTCTATATCCGCGGCGAGTCGCTGGAGAGGCAGGGACCGCAGGTCGGCATCACCTGCATCCAGGCCCCGGAGGAACTGATTTATGCGCACGGCGCCTCGCCGGTCCGGCTGTGCAATGGGTCGTATCACTACGACCAGATCGGCGCCGATTTCATGCCGGCCAAATCCTGTTCGCTGGTCAAGGCGACACTGGGCATGCTGTGTTCCGAGAACGCCATTCCCAAACTGGGCAAGCTCGACCTCATCGTCAATCCGACGACCTGCGACCAGAAAAAGAAATCCAGCGCGATGATGGAAGGGATGGGCCATGTCGTACATGACCTGGAGTTTCCCAACGTCAAGGAAAGCGAAGCCTCGCGAGTCTATTGGCAGCGTTCGGTCCGACAGTTCTCGGAACGTCTGCGCGCCCTGACCGGCGAAAAACTGACCAAGCCGAAACTGCGCGCAGCGATGGCCAAGACGGCCCGCGCCCAGGCTGCTTTCCGGAAGATGAACGGCTTCCGGAAGAGTTCGCCCTCGGTATTTCTCGGCAAGGATGCCTTTCTGGTCACCAATGCCTACTTTTTTGACGATATCGAGCGGTGGACTGCTGCGCTCGAAGTGCTGAATCTCGAATTGGCCGAACGCGAAAAAGCGGCTTTCAACGCCGCCCAGAAAAAAGCGCCGCGCATTGTGTTTACCGGTTCGCCGCCGATCTTCCCGAACCTGAAGCTGCCCCTGCTCATCGAGCAGGCCGGCGGCGTCGTGGTGGCTGACGAAACCTGTTCGGCCAACCGCATGCTCTACGACATGACGGCGGTCGACGAATGGCTGCTCAACGACATGGTCGACAGTCTGGCCGACAAGTATCTCAAGCCCTGCACCTGCCCGATCTTTACCCGCAACGATGATCGCCTGCGTCGCTTGCTCGAACTGGCAAGCACTTTCAAGGCCGATGGAGTCGTCTATCAATCCTTTGCCGGTTGCCAGGTTTACGAAATGGAGCAGCGCAGCGTTTCGGATGCCCTGAACAAGGCGGGCATTCCGATGCTGTACATCGAAACCGACTACAGCCCGGACGACATGGGGCAGTTATCGACCCGGATCGAGGCTTTTCTCGAATCCATCAAGACCCGGAAAAGGCAGCAACGGACATGAGCTATTTCGCAGGAATCGATATCGGATCGACCGCCATCAAGGTAGCCCTGGTTGATGCCGAAGGGAAGATCAAGGGTGTCCATGTCGCCGATTCAGGCAGCCTCTTTCACAAGAACGCCAAGGAAGCCTTGCGCGTTTTGCTGGAAAAAAGCGGGGTCGACCGCAGCGAGGTTAAATACCTGATTGCCACCGGTTACGGCCGGAAACTGTTCAAGGAGGCCGATGACTCGATCAGCGAAATCACCGCCAATGCGATCGGTGCCCACGAAACCGGAAAGGCCTATGGCGGGGTGCGGACCATCATCAACATCGGCGGCCAGGATTCGAAAGCCATCCAGATCGACGACGCCGGTTGCGTGACGAATTTCGTCATGAATGACAAGTGCGCCGCCGGGACCGGGCGCTTTCTCGATGTCGCCGCGCGCAACATGGATATCGACCTCGAGGAACTGGGTGATTACCACTTCAACGGCAAAGGGGCGCCGCTGTCGATCAACAGCACCTGCACGGTCTTTGCCGAATCGGAAATCATCGGGCTGCTGGCCAACGGGCACGGCAAGGAAGAGATCGTGGCCGGCATCCATTATTCGATTGCCAAGCGCACGGTTCGTCTCGCCAAGCGGGTCGGGATCGAGGATCGGGTCTATTTCGATGGTGGACCGGCGCTCAACAAGGGCCTGGTGGCCGCCATCCAGGACGAACTGCAGCGGGAGCTGGTGGTGCCCGAATATCCGCAGACCACGACGGCTTACGGCGCGGCGGTGCTGGCGCGCAGCGAGTACCTGGCCGATCTGAAGGACGGGCTTTGAGCCTGGCACCGGATGCGGTCAGTGCCATCGGACTGCCCATGGCACTGGGGCTGGGCATGCTCTACGGTCTCGGCCCCTGTCTGGTCAGTTGCCTGCCGTATCTGGGGCCGGTGTTCCTGAATGCGGATCAGGGCGTCAGGCAGTCCTGGAAAATCCTGCTGCCCCTGTCGCTCGGGCGACTGACGGTTTATTCCGGATTCGGTGCGATCAGCGGTTGGTGGGGGGCGCGTTTCGTGGCTGGGGTCGAGGGCTGGGTGGTGCATCTGGCGATCGGCCTGGCGATGCTGCTGGTGGGCGTTTCCCTGCTCTCCAGGCGGTGCCGTGGATCGTCGTGCAAGGCCGGGTCGGCTGGCGAAGCCGTTGTCGCATGGTCATCGCGCAAGCCTCCTGCGGCGACGCAGATGATGCCGTTCGGCCTGTTCCTGATGGGGGTGGGCATGGCGCTGACACCTTGCGCACCCTTGAGCGCGGTTCTGATTTCGTCTGCGGCGACCGGTAGTTCCGGTTTGGGCGCACTGCTTGGTCTGTGTTTTGGTTTGGGGGCGATAACCGCACCGTCACTGGTTTATGGCGTTGTGGTGGCGTATTTCGGTGAGCAGTTGCGAGCCCGGCTCGGCACCTGGCTGCCGCGTCTGGAAGGACTTAGCGCAGGTTTGCTGGTTGCCGTGGGCATCACGCAGTTGCTGCGCCTGTATTGAAGATCGGAGTCATCAGTTGAAACCAGTATTTATCCTGCCTCTTGCCCTTTCCTGCCTGGGTGCTGTTCAAGCCCAGGAGCGGGTGCTTGCCGAAGTGACGGTCAACGCGACCGGCTCCGATATTGACGAAAGGCGGCAGGCGGCAACGCAAAAGACAATCATCGACCGCCAGGGCATCGAGGCGACTGGCGGTTTGTATGTGGGCGAAGTACTCAGCAAGCTGCCCGGCATCGATGCCGGAGTTCCCAGTAGCGACGGTTCGGTGGCCTTGCGATCGCGCGGCATGGTCAGGGATTCCGTACAAGTATTGATCGATGGCGAACGTCCACCGGGTGATGCCCGCCATGCCTTGCTGATTGTCGCGCGCATGCCGGCCGGCGAATTGGAGCGGGTTGAGATCATGAAAGGCGCGACGGCCGAATTCGGCAGCTCGACGCCGGTGACTGTCAATCTGGTGACCAACAAGGCGAGGCGAAACGATTCTTTGACTTTCAAGGCGGCAGGCGGTGTCCGGGGTGACGAGCCGGTTGCCCAGCTATCCCTGACCAAGACCGGCAGCAGTGGTGCGTGGTCGTGGAGTATTCCCCTGTCGATCAGCCAGTCGAACAGCCCGGTCGACAAGCGTCTGATTCGACAGGAGTCGAATGCCGGGGTACGCACGCTCTGGCAAACGGATCGCGAACAGGGGCGTAACCAGATATCCGAGCTTTTCCTTGGTCCCAAGCTGAACTGGAAGGAAGGGCAAAGCAGCTTCAGCCTGTGGCCGATGTTGTTCATGGCGAAGGGCGAGCGTACCGCGACTTTGACGCGTGACGAATACGCCGACCCGGTGCTCGGAACCGGCGCGAGTACCGTATTGCAGCGCAATGACCGGGAAGAAAGCGACCGGCGGGCGGCGCGCTTGCGTTTCGAAGGAGAAACCGTAGTGGCGGGCAGCAAGTTGTCCGCCCGCCTGACCCTGGTCAATAGCGAACAGAATCGGGACGTGACGCGCGACAGCAGTGGCGTGCGATCGACAGAGCGCTATCGGCGCGGTGAGGATGAAGTTAACGCGGCTTTGCGGGCCGATCACGGCTGGGCCGATCACGTTTCGGCCTTGGGCCTGGAGTACATCACCCTGAATCGTACCGAACGTCAGAATTACACCGGGACTTTTACCGGCAGCGATGTTTTCCGCGCGAAAGAAAAGCAGGCAACGCTCTGGTTGCAGGATGAATGGGCGCTTGCCAAGGACTTTAGTCTGACGACCGGGGTCCGGGGCGAGTCGATCGATCTTGCCGCTGATTCTCCGGGCAAACAGCATGCCGCGCTTTCCCCCTCCATTTCCGCTCGCTGGGAGTTCAGCGAGGGCTGGGTATTCCGCTCATCGCTCGGTATGGGCATGAAAGCGCCAAAACTCGAAGAAATCAGCAATGCGCCGGTCCGTTCGGTCAGCACCAACTCGCCGCTGGAAGCGGATCGTCGGGGAAACCCGGATCTGCGGCCGGAGAAGTCGACCAGCCTGGATCTGGCGCTCGAACATTACTGGCCGGGCGAGATTGCGGTTGTCGGCCTGAATGCCTATGTGCGCGACACCTCCGACTTCATCGAACGCCGTACCGTACTTGAGGGCGCCCGCTGGGTCGAGCGTCCCTACAACGAAGGCGATGCCCGGCACTGGGGCGTCGAAATCGACGGCAAAATCAAGGGCGAGCTGATCGGCCTGGCCGGCGGTTCCTTGCGCACTCACCTGACCCTGCCACGGGCGACGGTTGAAGACAGGCGTCTGGGTGTCAGTCGCGCGGCGCGTGAGGTACCCAGCTATGTCTGGACGCTGGGTTACGATCAGACCTTGTCCAGTCTTGCCTCGAATGCCGGCGTTCTGCTGCAACAGACTGGCAAGACAAAGACCGATGTTCCCGGAGAGTTGTGGGCGGAAAACAAGGCGCGTTCGGTGCTCGACGCCTACTGGGTGAGAAAGGTCAGCCGTTCGGTCAATCTTCGTCTGACTTTGCAGAACATTCTCGGCGATGACAGCCGGCGCACGGTGCGCGCCTATTCTGGTGGACAGGACTGGCAGTTGGGCAGCCTGGACAAGCAACCACGCTCGGCTCTCCTGACGCTGGAAGGGAAATGGTAAGCATGCAGCGCATCTCTTCTTTGATCGCTGGCCTGTTATTTTCGTCTTGGCTGCTGCCATTGCAGGCGCAGCAGGTCCGGCCGGAAACGAGCATTAAATGGCGCCAGTCGGCCTATCAGGTGATGAGCTGGAGTACTTCGCGCATTCGTGCCAACGTCGAGGGGCAGTTCAGCCGTGACGAGGTGATTCGGTCGGCCAGCCTGCTCAATGCGCTCGCGACAGCCGGCATGGGAGGCTTGTATCCGCCGGGTAGCGAGAGTGGAAGCGGCTGGCATGAAACGACGGCACGCCCGGAAATCTTCCGCAATCCGGCATTGGCCGGCGAGCGTGCCGGCGCCTTGGCACGCGAGGCCGGCACCCTGCTGACTGTTGCCCAAGCGGCGGATGTAGCTGCCATCAAGCAGCAGTATGGCAAAGTGGTACAGGCCTGCCGGGCCTGCCACGACGACTTCAAGATTCGCGAATGATGGTGTATCGGGCGCAAGGCAGAGTTTTGTCGGTGCTTGATGCAGACGCTTAACCTGCGCCTCTCTGGCCAGAACCTGCTGAAAACCGACATCCGCCGCCAGCAGGAAGCCTACGCCGGCGCTGTGTCATGGTCCCTGAACCCGACCGAACGTGGGGTAAGGATGGTGATGCTGGCGCTGGAGGGGAAGTGGTGAGATGGAGTGCTATTTGTGGGTGTGTGCCGCTTTGAGAATCTGACGCTCAGGAATGCTTGAATTAGGCGCCCCCGCTGTGATACCGATGAATAAGTTGTATGTAGGCACGGTTCAGGAACAGCGATAACTCGGCCATAGCCTTCATCTCAGAGGTGAAGGATTTCGCAGAGAGGAGCTCTTGATCAAAGAGGGGCTCTCCTGTTTCCTCATCAATCTGTAGCTTTGGGCTGGAGCGCAGAATTCCTTGATCCTCTTCACCTGCCTTGAGTTCAATGAACGCTGAATGAAGTATCCGGTTTCTGTCTCTGCGTAGTTGATGCAACTGCCTGACTGAGGATGCAGAGGAATTCTCGAAATCGGCTTCTAATTCTGCGGGTAATTTGCACTTTGGAAGGGCCTGCAAGAAAAGTTCATGGACGCGATCCACGAGCTTTTCGTTGGTGAGGTTTCGCAGATCCGGAGGTGGCCATTTCAAACGATCTGGATCGATGACGAACCATCCAATCTCCCGTAGCTTATTCTCAATCCTTTGGAACGAGACTTCAAATTCCCCAATGTGTTGGTAGACCAGTTGTTCGTTGTTCACTGAGCGCTCCGTGGTTCCGAACCGTTGCTTAACGGACCTAGCGGCCCGCATGAAAACAATCGGGGATCATGGCAATTCAAAATAATTGCTCGACTCGTTGAGGGTAGGCTCCGGCAGACATGTCTATCTACAAGGAGAAAAACTTGAATGGCGGCTCTAAACGGAATCCCTCCGCCCCTCAATCCAGCAACATCGCCTCTTTCAGCGCTGCCGGCAACAGTTTCCGGTGCCAGAAATCTTCATGGCCGAAGTTGTTTTCGACGCGCAGCGCGCAGCCTTTTTCCAAAGCAAGCTGGGTGGGTTTGCCGTTTTCGCGCAGTTTGGCGGCGTCCATGCGTTTGCCGAGGGCGACGCCGGAGAGGCCGAAGGGTTTGCCGATTTCGGTGATTTTCATCCATACCGAGCGGTCGACCGCTACGGGGGCGGCAATTCCGATGGCGCGCTTGGAGAGGGCGTCGGCTTCGCCGTTTTCTTCGCGCGGAATCCAGCACAGGCGGACCCTGGCGATCTGCGTCCGCAGTTCGCGCACCGTCTTGCAGAGCGGCACCAGGCTTTGCGAGTTGATCAGCCATTCGCCATTGACCTGCTTGATCACCAGCTGGCTGTCGCCATAGACGACCAGGTCCTGCACGCCGGCGTCGACGGCGGCGTCGAGCACCGCCATCAGGGCGCAGTATTCCGCTTCGTTGTTGGTGCCTTCGCCGATTTCCTGGGCGATCTCGACGATCTGGCCGGCCGGGCCCTTGAGCACGGCGCCGATACCGCGCAGGCCGGGGTTGCTGTGCTTGGTCGCACCGTCAAACCATGCCTGCCAGGTGTTATCGCTCATTGCGGCCGATTTACTCGACGGTGACCGACTTGGCGAGGTTGCGCGGCTTGTCCACATCCGTGCCCTTGACCAGCGCGACGTGATACGAAAGCAGTTGCAGCGGGATGACGTGCAGGATGGGCGACAACTCGCCGTAGTGTTCCGGCAGACGCAGGATGTGCACGCCTTCCGAAGCCTGGATTTCGGAGTCGGCGTCGGCGAAGACGTAGAGTTCGCCGCCGCGTGCCTGGACTTCCTTGAGATTGGATTTGAGCTTGTCGAGCAGCTGGTCGTTCGGTGCCACAGAAATGACCGGCATGTTGGCGTCGACCAGCGCCAGCGGCCCGTGCTTGAGCTCGCCGGCCGGGTAGGCTTCGGCGTGGATGTAGGAAATTTCCTTGAGCTTGAGCGCGCCTTCCATGGCGATCGGGTAATGCCGGCCGCGCCCGAGGAACAATGCGTGGTGCTTGTCGGCAAAATGCTTGGACCAAGCGACGATCTCGGTTTCGAGCTGCAAAACTTTGTGCACCGCTACCGGCAGGTGGCGCAGCTGGTCGAGGTAGGCGGCTTCCTGTTCGGCGCTCAGGCGACCCTTGACCTTGGCGGCGACGAGCACGAGCAGGAAGAGCGCGGCGAGCTGGGTGGTGAAGGCCTTGGTCGAGGCGACGCCGATTTCCGGGCCGGCGCGGGTGATGAAGCGCAGCGCGCATTCGCGCACGATGGCCGATTCCGGCACGTTGCAGATGGCCAGCGTCTTGGTCTGGCCGAGCGCCTTGGCGTGGCGCAGTGCGGCCAGGGTGTCGGCGGTTTCGCCGGATTGCGAGATGGCGACGATCAGTTGGCGCGGGTTGGGCACCGAGACGCGGTAGCGGTATTCGCTGGCGATCTCGACATTGCACGGCACGCCGGCGATGGCTTCGAGCCAGTAACGGGCGGTGTAGCCGGAGTGGCTGCTCGTGCCGCAGGCGAGGATCAGGATGGAATCGACGTCGGAGAGCAGCGCTGCGGCGTCGGCACCGAAGATGCCGGGCTGGATGCTCTTGCTGCCGCCGATCATTTCCAGCGTGTTGGCCAGCGCTTCCGGCTGCTCGAAGATTTCCTTCTGCATGTAGTGCTGGTAGTTGCCGAGTTCGACGGCGGCGGCCGACAGTTGCGAAACATGCACCGGCCGCTCGACCGGCGTGCCGTCGAGGCGGGCGATGTTGACGCTTTTAGCGGTCAACTCGGCAATATCGCCGTTTTCCAGGTAGACCATGTTGCGCGTCACCTGGAGCAGGGCCGAGGCGTCGGACGCTGCGTAGTTGCCGGTTTCGGAAACGCCGAGCAGCAGCGGCGAGCCTTCGCGGGCGACGATGACCTTGCCCGGCTGCTTGGCGTCGATCACGGCGATGGCGAAGGCGCCAACCAGGCGGCGGCAGGCGAGCTGCACCGCCTTGAACAGGTCAGGTTCGCTCTTCAGCGTGGCTTCGACGAGGTGGGCGATGCTTTCGGTGTCGGTGTCCGAGGTGAACACGTAACCCTGAGCGCTCAGTTCGCGGCGCAGGCTTTCGTAATTCTCGATGATGCCGTTGTGCACCACGGCAATGCTGCCGGAAACATGCGGGTGGGCATTGCGTTCGCTCGGCACGCCGTGCGTCGCCCAGCGCGTGTGGGCGATGCCGGTCACGGCGCTGGTGCCGGCCGCGGCGGCTTCGAGTTCGGCAACGCGGCCGGTCGAGCGCACGCGCTCGATGCCGCCGGCCCCGATCACGGCCAGCCCGGCCGAGTCGTAACCCCGGTATTCGAGCTTTTTCAGGCCTTCAACGAGGGTGCCTACGATATTGCTGCCGGCTGCTGCCGCGACGATGCCGCACATGAGAGTTCCTTAAAGCTTGTAGTAGTCGCGATACCAGGCGACGAAACGATTGACGCCTTCCTGGATAGCGGTGGACGGTGCGAAGCCGACCCATTCGTTGAGCAGCGCGGTATCGGCGTAGGTCGCCGGCACATCGCCGTCCTGCATCGGCAGCAGGCGCTTCTCGGCCTTCTTGCCGATGCCGGTTTCGATGGCGCCGATGAAGTCGAGCAGTTGCACCGGATCGTTGTTGCCGATGTTGAAGACGCGGTAGGGCACGTTGCTGGTTGCCGGATCGGCTTCGTCCGGCACGTAGCCGGGATTCGGCTCGGCGACGCGGTCCATGGTGCGGATGACGCCTTCGACGATGTCGTCGATATAGGTGAAATCGCGCTGCATGTTGCCGTGGTTGAAGACGTCGATCGCCCGGTCGTTGAGGATGGCGCCGGCAAACAGGAAGGGCGACATGTCCGGGCGGCCCCACGGGCCATAGACCGTGAAGAAGCGCAGGCCGGTGGTGGGTAGGCCGTAGAGATGGCTGTAGGTGTGCGCCATCAGCTCGTTGGCCTTCTTGGTCGCGGCATACAGGCTGACCGGGTGGTCGACGCTGTCGTGCTCGGAGAAGGGCATCTTGGTGTTGCCACCGTAGACGCTGGAGCTGGAGGCATAGACCAGGTGCTGCACCTTGTTGTGGCGGCAGCCTTCGAGGATGTTCACGAAGCCGACCAGGTTGCTGTCCACGTAGGCGTGCGGATTCTTGATCGAGTAGCGCACGCCGGCCTGGGCGGCGAGGTGGATGACGCGGTCGAATTTCTCGTCGGCGAACAGCTTCTCGATGCCCGGACGGTCGGCGATGTCGAGCTTGATGAAGCGGAAGTTGGCATGCGGCTGCAACTGCGCCAGACGCGCTTCCTTGAGCGAGACTTCGTAGTAGTCGTTGAGGTTGTCGATGCCGACCACTTCGTCGCCGCGCGCCAGCAGGCGCAGGGCGGTGCTCATGCCGATAAAACCCGCACTGCCGGTTACCAGGATTTTCATGCTTTTTCTCCAGTGCGGGTTTCAGAGAAGGCTAATGCGCCTTGGCGCGTTACGCCGGAACTAAACCCGGCGGCGCCGGTGACGAGAATTTTCATGTTCAGGATCCTGCGAGGGAAAGTCGGGATTTTACCGCAGCGCAGCAGAGTCGTTCCTGCGCTCCAGCATCTTGGAATATTTCATGAAGCTGTTGAAACAGCCGATGGCGATGTGGATCAGCCCGGGCAGACCATCGCGGAAGCCCTGGCGGATGAAATAGAACTTGATGAAGCGCACCAGCGGGCTGAGCGCGATGCGCGCAAAACCGGTGCGCTTGCCGGCAGCCAGTGCCATCTCGGCGGCCAGCGTGGTGTAGCGGTTCTGCTTGGCGAGATAGGCGGCCAGCGTTTCGGCCGAGTCGTGCAGCAGGTCGCCGGTCAGCGTGCCGACGCTGGCGTTGGTGATGATCTTTTCGTGCACGGCATCGTCCGACCAGCGCGCCTGGCGGCGGTCAAACAGGCGCAGGCTCCAGTCCGGATAGCCTTCGCCATGGCGCAGGTAGCGCCCGAGAAAACGGTTGCAGCGCGCGAAGCGGTAGGCAGCGGTCGACGGTGCGACAAGGGCCTTTTCGATGGCCGCCTGCAGTTCGGGCGTGACGCGTTCGTCGGCATCGAGGCAGAGCACCCAGTCATGGGTGGCGGCGTCGACGGCGAACTGTTTCTGCGGCCCGAAGCCCAGCCAGTCCTGATCGATGACGCGGGCGCCATGGCGTTCGGCCAGTTCGCACGTGCCGTCGGTGCTGCCGGAATCGACGACGACGATCTCGTCGGCGAAGCGGGCGCTGTGCAGGCAGGCTTCAAGCTGTGTTGCCGCATTGAGCGTGATGATGGCAACGGATAGCGGCTGGCGCGAAGCGGGCATTTATAATGGCGACTTTGAAAAGACGTCATTTTATCTGCCGATGCGCATTCTGCTCGTGAAAACTTCCTCGCTCGGCGACGTCATCCACAATCTGCCCGTGGTCAGCGACATCCGCCGCAATTTCCCCGCCGCAACGGTCGACTGGTGCGTGGAGGAGAATTTCGCCGCCATTCCCCGCCTGCATCCGGCGGTCGATCAGGTGATTCCGGTCGCCATCCGGCGCTGGCGCAAGAAGCTGTTGAGTGGTGCGACCTGGCGCGAGATTTCGGCTTTCGGCCGGCTCATCCAGCGCGAGAGCTACGATCTGGTGATCGACACGCAGGGCCTGGTCAAGAGCGCCTTCATTGCCCGCCGGGCGCGCGGCCCGCTCGCCGGCTATGCCGCCGATTCGGCGCGCGAGCCGCTGGCGGCCAGTCTCTATGGCCAGCACTTCAGCATTTCCCGCGATCTGCACGCGGTGGTGCGCAACCGCCAGCTGGTCGGTGCGGCACTTGGTTACGCCGTCGAAGACGGCCCGGATTACGGCATCGCGGTGGCGCCGTCCGCTGCCGACTGGCTGCCACCCGCGCCTTACGTCGTCTTCCTGACCGCGACCAGTCGAGACGACAAGCTGTGGCCCGACGAACACTGGCTGGAAATTGGCCGCGCCTTGCACGCGCAGGGCATCCGCGCCGTGCTGCCGGCCGGCACGCAGCCCGAACGCGAGCGGGCGGCCCGGCTGGCGGCCGGTATTCCCGGTGCCGTCGCCGCGCCGCCGATGTATATCCCGGATCTGGCCGCGGTACTGGCCGGCGCGCGCGCCGCGATCGGCGTCGATACCGGTCTGACCCACCTCGCCGTGGCGCTGGATATCCCGACCGTGGCGCTGTACACCGCGACCGATCCCGGCCTGACCGGCGTGCTCGGCACCGGCTTTTGCCGCAACCTCGGCGGCAAGGCGCAGATTCCGGACGTCGCCGCCGTGCTCGCCGAACTGCAGCCGGTGCTCGGCTGATGGCCCGCTCGCTGTATTCCCTGATCCTCTACCTGATCACGCCGCTGGTCTGGCTGCGTCTGCTCTGGCGCGCCCGCAAACAGCCGGAGTATCTGCACCACCTGCGCGAGCGCTACGGGTTCTACCGGTCGACGCCGCCGCAAGGCCTGATTTGGGTGCATGCCGTGTCGGTCGGCGAAACGCGCGCCGCGCAGCCCTTGATCGAAGGCTTGCTGGCGCGCTGGCCGGAACACCGCATCCTGCTTACCGGCATGACGCCGACCGGGCGTGCGACCGGGCAGGAGGTCTATGGCGAACGCGTCATCCAGGCTTACCTGCCCTACGATTATCCCGGTGCGGTCGACCGCTTTTTTTCGCACTTTTCGCCGGCCTTCGGCGTCTTGATGGAAACCGAGATCTGGCCCAACCTGCTGCGCGCCGCGTTGCATCACCGGGTCCCGGTCATGCTCGCCAATGCCCGGCTGTCCGAGCGTTCGGCACGCGGTTACGGCAAGCTCGCCAGTCTGGTGCGGCCGGCTTTTGCCGCGCTGGCCGGGGTTGCCGCGCAGACGCCGGGTGACGCCGAACGGATCGCGGCGCTCGGCGCCACAGCGGTCGACGTCTGCGGCAACCTCAAATTCGACGTCACGCCGGCGGCGGAAAGGCTGGCGCTGGGTGCGGAGTGGCGGCGCGCCATCGGCCCGCGCCCGGTCTGGCTGGCGGCAAGCACGCGTGAAGGCGAGGAAGAACTGGTGCTGGCGGCGTGGTCACGCGTCAGTGTGCCGAATGCCCTGCTCGTGCTGGTGCCGCGTCATCCGCAGCGCTTCAGTGAGGTGGCCGGTTTGCTGGCCAGGCAAGGCTTGAGCAGCGTACGCCGCAGCGAGGGTTTGCCCACGGCCGAAACGCAGGTTTGGCTCGGTGACAGCATGGGCGAGATGGCGGCTTACTACGCGCTGGCCGATCTCGCCTTCATCGGCGGCAGCCTGTTGCCGCTCGGCGGGCAGAACCTGATCGAGGCGGCCGCCTGCGGCTGTCCGGTGCTGGTCGGGCCGCATACCTTCAATTTCCTGCAGGCGACCGAAGATGCCATCGCCGCCGGCGCGGCACGCCGTGTCGCCAGCCCGGCTGCGCTGGGCGAGGCGGTAGCCGGTTTATTGCAGAATGAGAATGAACTGGTGCTGATGCGCCAGTCGGCGAGCCGCTTTGCGGCGGCGCATCAGGGTGCGGCCTTGCGCACCCTGGATCTTATTGCGCGCTGGACGGGTCGAGCAGGCTGTTGATCTGCGCGACGTCGTCGTCGCCGAGTGCGCCGACCGCAGCCTTCAGGCGCAGTTGCGCCATCAGCGTGTCGAGCGTGGCCTTGGCCAGATCGCGGCGGGTCACGTAGACCTGGTTCTCGGCATTGAGCACATCGATATTGATGCGCACGCCGACTTCATAACCCAGCTTGTTCGATTCCAGTGCCGATTGCGATGACACCAGCGCTGCCTGCAGGGCGCGCACCTGCGCCAGACCATTGACCACGCCGAGGTAATACTGGCGGGCAGACAGGGCCGCGCCGCGGCGCGTCGCTTCCAGGCTGGATTCTGCGGCAGTGCGGTTGGCGGCTGCCTCGCGCTGGCGGGAAACGACCAGACCGCCCTGGAAGAGCGGGATGTTCAGTTGCAGGCCGATGTTCTGGAAGTCAGTGTCGTAGGCACCACCGTAGGTCTGGAGAAACGACTTGGAATAGCCCTTGTTGGCCACCAGGTCCAGCGTCGGATAGTGACCGGCACGCTGCTTGTCCAGTTCACGCGCGGCGATGTCGGCATTGGCCTGCTGCACCTGGACGGCGAGGCTGTCCTTTTCGGCAGCGGCGACCCACTGGCCCATGTCGTTCGGCTGCGGCGGCGTCAGCGGCGCATCCTTGCGGACGACGGCGAGCAGGCCGGGTTCCTTGCCGAGAATGGCAGCCAGCGCATGCTGTTTGACCTCGAGATCGCTTTCGGCAGCGATTTCCTGCGCCGAGGCGAGGTCGAAGCGGGCCTGGGCTTCATGCGTGTCGGTGATGGTGGCGGTGCCCACCTCGAAGTTCTTTTTGGCCGATTCGAGTTGTTGACCGATGGCGCTCTTGTTGGCCTTCACCGCCTTGAGGTTTTCGGTTGCGTAATTGACGTCGAAATATGCCTGGGCGACGCGCAGGATCAGATCCTGTCTGGCCTGCGTGAAATTGACTTCGGCCTGGACGACCTGGATCTTGGCCTGGTCGTAGGTGACCCAGTTCTGCCAGCGGAACAGCGGCTGGGAAAGGGTCAGCTGGTAACCGTTCGAGTTGTAGCGCGGCTTGGCCAGCGTGCCGCCACCATGCTGGCTGATTTCATTGTCGTTCCAGGTCGTGTTGCCCGACAGCGACAGGTTGGGCAGCAGGCCGGCCCGGCCTTGCGGTGCCTTTTCGCGGCCGGCATCGAGTACCGAGCGCGCGGCGGCAAAGGTCGGATCGTTATCCTGCGCAGTGCGATACACCTGCATCAGGTCGGCTGCGCAGAGCGGCGACGCGAACAGTGGAGAAACAATCAGCCAGGCAAGTTTTTTCATCATTCCCTCAATAGCGGCGAAGGCTGGGGTCGACATCGGTTGCCCAAGCGTCGACGCCGCCTGACAAATTATGAACGGCGCCATAACCCCGGCGTTCGAGAAACATGGCAACCTGCATGCTGCGGCCACCGTGATGACAGATCACGACGATGTCGCGCTCCGGACTCAGCTCTTCACAACGGGCCGGCACCACATGCATCGGAATGTGCAGTGAGTCGGCCAGCTGGCAATGCTCGAACTCCCACGCCTCGCGTACGTCGAGCAACAAGGGTTGCGGGCGGCTGGCATCGGCCAGCCATTCTGCGAGTTGGCGGGGTGAGAGTTGATTCATCAGAACGTGAAGTTGGCCTTGGCTGGCGTACCATCCAGCGCCGGAATGACAGTTTCGAAGAGGTTGACCGTGTTGTAGATGCCGTCAGCGGTGCAGGTGATCAGCTGGGCTTCCATGACCGGCGCTTCGCCGACCGTGATGGCCAGGCGGCCACCGACGCGCAGTTGCTTGAGCAGGGCTTCCGGAACGGCCGGAACAGAGGCGGAAACGACAATCGCGTCATAGGGGCCGCGGCCGGAAAAGCCGTTGGCGCCGTCGCAGACTTCGATCGAGACATTGCTGATGCCGGCGCGTTCGAGATTCTGGCGCGCCATTTCGGCCAGCTCCGGGCGGCATTCGACGCTGACGACGTGTTCGGCGCGGGCGGCCAGCAGGGCAGCCATGTAACCGCTGCCGGTACCGATTTCGAGAACCTTGTCGGTTTTCTTTACGCCCAGTTCCTGCAGCAGCTTGGCTTCGACGCGCGGTGCCAGCATGACCTGACCGCTGCCGAGCGGGATTTCCATGTCGGCGAAAGCCAGGTTGCGATAGGCCGCAGGCACGAAATCCTCGCGCTTGACGACAAAAAGCAGGTCAAGAACCTGCGGATCCAGAACCTCCCAGGGCCGGATCTGCTGTTCGATCATGTTGAAGCGTGCTTGCTCGATATTCATTGGGGTTCTCCGCAGGCTTAATATTAGCACAAGCTAATATAGTGATTCCGACAAAGCAAAATTATACCTGAGTCTCCGGGGCTAGCCTGCGCAGGCCCTGCCGCAGCAGGTCGATATGAATCTGCAGATAAAGCTGTGGATCGCCTTCGGCACTCTGGCAGCAAGCCAGCGAAAAACGCCAGATCAGCAGCATCAGGATGGGGGCGATGATCACGTCGATGCTCGTTTCGACGTCCAGCTGGCGGAATTCGCCGCTGGCCATGCCGCGCTCCAGCGCTGCACCGACCAGTGCCCGCCCGCGGCGGATGACGTTTTCGTAGTAATACTGGGCGACTTCCGGGAAGTTGCGCGCTTCGGCCACCATCAGCTTGGGAATGCCGGCGAAATCGGTTTGCCCGATCTTGCTCCACCAGTTGGCGAGCAGTTTTTCCATCAATTCGAAACTGCAGCCGGTATGGCGGGCGGCAATTTCCTCGTTCTCCAGCATCACCGGGATGATGCCTTCCTGGATCACCGCCTTGAACAAGGCTTCCTTGCTATCGAAGTAGAGATAGAGCGTGCCCTTGGAAACCCCGGCGCGGGCGGCGACATCTTCAAGGCGGGTGGCGGCGAAGCCCTTTTCAACAAAAAGCCCGAGTGCGGCAGCCGTCAATTCGGCGGGACGGGCTTCCTTGCGGCGTTTGCGGGGTGCGGTAACGGACATGGGTAACTTAATGACTGATCGGTCATTAAGTTACCACCGCCGTTTGTTTCAGGTCAACGACCTTCCTTGATCAGACGGCCGGCTGCCGGCTGGATCGGGCGGGCGTTGTTCTTGTAGAGCCGGCTGAAGATGTTGATCTGCTCGGCCGAAACCTGCACCGGCTGCTTCATGACCAGCCACAGCACGCCTTCCGAGCAGGGCGGCGTGGTCAGCGAACCCATGTAGGTGTAATAGCTGCGGTTCGACGGGAGCAGCGTGGCCGGGTCGATGGCCAGATCGGGCGGCAACACTTCGGCATTCTTTTCCAGCGGCATGTTGTTCCACAGGGTCTGGATGAAGGGGTTTTCATTGCCCCGCTCAAGCAGCACGGCAACGACGGCGAGCTGGCCTTCGTCGGACTTGTGCACCAGGTGGGCGACCATGTCGAAACGCTGGCCATTGACCTTTTCTTCCGACGGACGGTGGAAGTGGAATTGCACCAGTTCGTAAGTCTTGCCGGTCAGCGAGATCGAGCTGTCGGCGACGGCAACCTGCACGGTGTGGCCGTTATCGACGATACGGAAAGTCGACGGGCGGTAGTTGAACTTGATCGGTTCGAGGTCAACCTTGATGCCGTCCCTGATGTCGATCGGTGACTGGCGCTGGCCGATGGCACAGGCCGTATTTTTCGGATCGAGCTTGGACCAGTTTTCCGGGCCGCCGGCACCTTCGTAATCCCAGTGAATGTGGGCGTGTTGCACGGCCGGTTCGCTGTGCGCGATTTCCAGCATGTAGCCTTCCTGCTTCGCTGCCTTTTTCGCCTTGGGGGCTGCGGCGGTGCTGTGCACGACGACCATGGCGGCTTTGGGTGCGACAGGCGCCGGTGCCGCATGGGCCGCCGGTGCAGCATGCGCTGCGGGGGCTGCATGCGCTGCCGGGGCTGGCGCAGCCTGCTTGGCGGGGGCTTCCTTGGCGGCCTCGGCGGCGGCTTTCAGATTCGGCCGGATCGACGGAATCGGACTGCTTTCCGACACCTTGGTTGCTTCCGCGGCTTGGCCCTGGTCGGCAGTCTTGATCGCGGCAGCGGGCTTTTCCGTCTTGGCCAGCTGCTTCTGGAGCAGGGCGTCGTTGGCCTGTTTCAGCTGGCCGGCGGCTTCGTTGGCCTTTTGCGCGAGTTCGGCAGCGCTTTCCTTCTGCGGCCGGCAGACTTCGCGCAGCACCTTATCGTCGAGCGTGCCGCTACGTACCGGCAGGTCGGGACTCTTCAGGTTTTCTTCACGGACCACATCGCCTTCGCCCTTCTTGAGGACGCGCTTGAGTGTGCTGGCATTGCGCCCGGCACAGTCGTAGCGGGTGGTGGCCTCGATGAAGCGGTAGCTGTTGCCGGTCTTCTGGTCGATCAGCTCCTTGTCGAGGATGACGCGGGCCAGTGCCTGCACCTTGTCGCCGTCTTCGCGCTTGATGCTGGTGCGGTCGAGCTCGATCTTCTTGCCCGGCTCGGAGGAAATGGTCTGCCAGGTCGGCGCTGCGCCGGCCGCGAAGGGCAGGCTGAGCAGGACGGCGGCAATGGTGAGAAGACGCATCTGAAACCCCTTTGATCTTTTTCGTTTGAATTCTGGCGCTTGGTAACGTTATTTCGACCAGATTCGAGAAATCTTGAGCGCAGAATGGCCTTCCTTGCATTTTGCCTGTGTTTCCAGTAACTTGCGACCCACTCGTTAGGGGTGCCCGGCAAGCCCAGGGCTGAGAAAAACCCTTCGAACCTGACCGGGTCATGCCGTCGTAGGGAAACGAATTTCGCACTCGCGGAACCTGATCGCTCCTTGCCCGTCTTACCCCGTTGCACCCACGCAAGGAAGAACCATGAACGCCACCGAACAATTTCTCGCCGCCAACGCCCATGTGGACGCGGCCGCTGTCCAGCCGCTGCCGAATTCGCGCAAGGTTTACATTGAGGGCAGCCGCCCCGACATCCGCGTCCCGATGCGCGAAATCTCGCAGGACGACACGCCGACCGCCTTCGGTGGCGAAAAGAACCCGCCGATCTACGTGTACGACTGTTCCGGTCCGTACTCCGACCCGGCCGCCAAGATCGACATCCGCTCCGGTCTGCCCGCCCTGCGTGCCGGCTGGATCGCCGAACGTGGCGACGTCGAGGAACTGCCCGGCCTGAGCTCCGAATTCGGCCAGAAGCGGGCTGACGACAAATCCCTCGACGAACTGCGCTTCCCCGGCCTGCACCGCAAGCCGCTGCGCGCCAAGGCCGGCAAGAACGTCAGCCAGATGCACTACGCACGCCAGGGCATCATCACGCCGGAGATGGAATACGTCGCCATCCGCGAAAACAACAATCGTCGCGCCTACATGGAAAGCCTGAAGAATACGGGCCCGATGGGCGAGAAGATGGCCAAGTTGCTCGGCCGCCAGCACCCCGGCCAGAACTTCGGTGCCTCGATTCCGGAAGAAATCACGCCGGAATTCGTGCGCAGCGAAATCGCCCGCGGCCGCGCCATCATCCCGAACAACATCAACCACCCGGAAAGCGAGCCGATGATCATCGGCCGCAACTTCCTGACCAAGATCAACGCCAACATCGGCAACTCGGCGCTCGGCTCCAGCATTCAGGAAGAAGTCGAGAAAATGACCTGGTCGATCCGCTGGGGCGGCGACACCGTGATGGACCTGTCCACCGGCAAGAACATCCACGAAACGCGTGAATGGATCATCCGCAACAGCCCGGTCGCGATCGGCACCGTGCCGATCTATCAGGCACTGGAAAAGGTCAACGGCAAGGCCGAAGACCTGACCTGGGAAATCTTCCGCGACACGCTGATCGAACAGGCCGAACAGGGCGTCGACTACTTCACCATCCACGCCGGCGTTTTGCTGCGTTACGTGCCGTTGACCGCCAACCGCATGACCGGCATCGTCAGCCGCGGCGGCTCGATCATGGCCAAGTGGTGTCTCGCCCACCACAAGGAAAGCTTCCTCTACACGCACTTCGAGGAAATCTGCGAAATCATGAAGGCCTACGACGTCGCCTTCAGCCTCGGTGACGGCCTGCGGCCCGGTTCGATCTACGACGCCAACGACGAAGCCCAGCTCGGCGAACTCAAGACCCTCGGCGAACTGACCCAGATCGCCTGGAAGCACGATGTGCAGGTCATGATCGAAGGCCCCGGCCATGTGCCCATGCACATGATCAAGGAGAACATGGACCTGCAGCTCGAATACTGCGACGAGGCCCCGTTCTACACCCTCGGCCCGCTGACCACCGACATCGCACCGGGTTACGACCACATCACCAGCGGCATCGGCGCCGCGATGATCGGCTGGTACGGCACGGCCATGCTCTGCTACGTCACGCCCAAGGAACACCTCGGCCTGCCCGACAAGGACGACGTCAAGACCGGCATCATCACCTACAAGCTCGCCGCCCACGCCGCCGACCTCGCCAAGGGCCACCCCGGCGCGCAGATCCGCGACAACGCCCTGTCCAAGGCACGCTTCGAGTTCCGCTGGGACGACCAGTTCAACCTCGGCCTCGACCCGGACAAGGCGCGTGAATTCCACGACGAAACCCTGCCCAAGGAATCCGCCAAGGTCGCCCACTTCTGCTCCATGTGCGGCCCGCACTTCTGCTCGATGAAGATCACGCAGGAAGTACGCGAATTCGCGGCGCAGCAAGGGCTGGATGAAGCAGCGGCGCTGGAAAAGGGGATGGAAGTGAAGTCGGTGGAGTTCGTGAAGGCCGGGGCTGAGGTTTATAGCAAGGTCTGATACGGTCAACTGCGAAAAAGCAGCAAAAAAGGCGACTGATTCAGTCGCCTTTTTTTACGTCCATGAAATGTTTGCTTACCGCATTTACGTTCATTTACAGCCCGTTAACCGCCATTAACCCGTGCTGGTAAGAGTATTCGTCCTGTCGCAACGCCGCTTTTGCCGGCTTGCTTATCCCTCGAAAGGAACAGGACATGAACAAGATCAGCTCCCCCACTTTGAAACGTTTTCTCGCGGCTGCTGCGCTGGCGCTGGCCGTGCCGCTGGCGGTGTCGGCGGCGCCCGGGCCGCAGGGCGACTGCGCCGGCATGGAGAGTCGTGGCCCGCATGGCAAGCGGGCTGGTGCTATGGACCGGATGGCGCAGGGTGGGCCGGAGTCGCCGATGCTGGCTTTGCGCGGCCTCAATCTGAGCGAGGCGCAGCGCGACAAGGTGTTCGAGATCATGCATGCGCAGGCCCCGGCCATGCGCGAGCGGGCCAAGGCCGAGCAGAAGGCCAACGAGGAGTTGCGCAAGCTGGCTGCCGCGCCTGATTACAGCGAGGCCAAGGCGCGCGCCCTGAGCGAGGCGATCGGCAAGGCGGCTGCCGAGTCGGCGCTGGCCCGGGTCAAGGT
Source organism: Quatrionicoccus australiensis (assembly GCF_020510525.1). NCBI lineage: Bacteria > Pseudomonadati > Pseudomonadota > Betaproteobacteria > Rhodocyclales > Azonexaceae > Quatrionicoccus > Quatrionicoccus australiensis. The sequence continues at coordinate 3,918,056 of NZ_CP075188.1, read as the reverse complement.
GGATCGTCAGATTGCCGACGTCCTGACCCCGGAACAGCGCAAGCAACTGGCCGAGACCAGGGCGCAGGCAGATGTTCCGCGCGGTCCGGCCGGTGAAGGGCGCAATCCGCCGCCGGTGCGTTGAGACACAGACGGCAGCCGTGCGCTGCCGCCAGCATCAGGGGCTGCTTCGGTAGCCCTGATTTTTGCCCTTTCCGGCCGGTCGACCGCTGGCTGAGGCCTGTTTTGCCGCCGTCCCGACCTCTTTCAAGAAAGCCGCCATGCTCGCTTCCTGGTCCTATTCCTATGCTCCGCTGATGCCCGGCTTCGGCCGGCCGCAGGAGCATGTTGCGCTCCTGCTGCTGCTCGTCATGAGCCTGTTGCTCGGTGCCTGCACCGCACCGCGCCGGGCGCCGCCGGCCGAAGATGCGGCTGTGCAGCGCTACGCCGAGCGCGCTTACCAGCCGGAAGTCCGGCATGGCTTCGATACCCTGGCCGAGCCTTGGCCGAGCGGCGATCCCGCCGCGCCCGCGCCTGTCCCGGTCAGTCTGCTGGTGCCGCGTGGCAGCGGCACGCATCCGCTGATCGTCTATCTGCCCGGTCTGGGCGAGCCGGCCGACGCCGGCAAACAGTGGCGCAGCGCCTGGGCGGAAGCGGGTTACGCGGTGCTCGCCCTGCAATTGCCGCGCTTCGCGCAGATGCCCGGACGCTATGCCAAGGATGCCGATTACACGGCGCTGGCGCGCGAGAACTACGCAACGGCAGCGCTCAACGAGCGCTTGCGTGCGGTTGGCAGCGTGCTTTTTGAGCTCAAAAAGCGGGTCGACCGGCGGGAAGCGCCGTATGACCGTATCGATACGGCGCAGCTCGTATTTGCCGGCTACGATCTCGGCGCCCAGACGGTGCAGGCGCTGGCCGGCGAAAAGGTGCCCGGCGTGGTTCTGCCGGCATTGCCGCAGACGCCGCGCGCGGCCATCGTGATCAGTCCCTATGCCAGTGCCGGCGCGGGTCTGGCGCGGCGTTTCAGCGATGTTCACCTGCCGGTGCTGCTTGCGACGGCAAGCGAAGACAGCGACAGCTTCGGCGTCGTGACGGCGCTGAGTGTGCGCACGGCGCCCTATACCTACATGCCGGCCGGCGACAAATACCTGTTGCTGCTCGCCGGTGGTTCGCACCGCGCCTTGTCGGGTGATGCCCGGCGCGGCGGCGGGCCGGATGACGCGGCAGATGCGCCTCGGGCCGATGCCGGCGGCCGCTCGAGAGGCGGTCCGGGTGGCGGTCAGGGTGGTCCCGGCGGCGGGATGGGCGGTGGTGCAGGCGAGCGGCCGGGCAGTGCCGGCATGAGCCGGCAGGCATCGGCGGATAACCCGCGGCATGCGGTCGCCGTGCAGCGCGTCAGCGTCGCTTTTCTCGATGCCATCCTGCGCCGCGATGCGCTTGCCGGCGAGTGGCTGGAGCGCGATGCCGAGCGCTGGCTGGGCGATCTCGGCGAGTTGCGGCACAAATGAGATGCCGGCGTCTTTACCCGGATTTACATCCGTACCCGTCCGGCAGCGCGCTCGCATCCGGAAAATACGCCTTCGACCTTGCCTGACTGAATCATGAAATACCGACAAACCCTGCTGGCCGCCAGCCTTTCCATTTTGCTCGGCGGTTGCTCGCTGCTGCAGCCGCTGGTCGGGCCGGATTACCGCCTGCCCGAACTGCGCCTGCCACAAGCCTGGCTGCGCGCCGAACCGGCCGCCATGGCCGCCCCGGCCGTCGATCCGGCGACCTGGTGGCGGCAACTGAACGATCCGCAACTGGATGGCCTGGTCACGGCCGCGCTGCAATCTAGTCTCGACTTGCGCGCGGCGCAGGCCCGCTTGCGTCAGGCCCGCGCCAGCCGCAGTCAGGCGGTGGCCGGGCTGGCGCCCAGCGTCGGCGTCTCGGGCGGCGCTTCGCGCAGCAAGAGCGCCAGCGAGATCGCGCCGAACGCGACGGTCAACACGCTGTACCAGGCCGGATTCGACGCCAGCTGGGAGCTTGACCTGTTCGGCGGCACGCGGCGCGGCATCGAGGCGGCCAATGCCGATCTCGCGGCCAGTCAGGCCAGCCTCGACAACACGCGCGTGTCGCTGGTCGCCGAAGTGGCGCGCAATTACGTCGAACTGCGCGGCTACCAGCAGCGTCTGGCGATTGCCCGCGCCAATCTGGCCAGTCAGGCGGAAACCCTGCAGATCACGCAATGGCGCAACGAGGCCGGGCTGGCGAGCAGTCTCGACGTCGAGCAGGCGCGCACGACGCGCGAGCAGACGCGGGCGAGCATTCCCGATCTGCAGAACGGTCTGGTCGCCGCCGAAAACCGGCTCGCCATCCTGCTCGGCCGGCAACCCGGCGCGCTGCAGGCCGAACTCGCCGCGACCAAGCCCTTGCCGGAAGCGCCGGATAGCGTCGCCGCCGGCATCCCGGCCGACGTGCTGCGCCAGCGCCCGGATCTGGTCGCCGCCGAGCGCACGCTGGCCGCCGAAACGGCGCGCGTCGGGCAAAAAGTCGCGGCGCGCTTCCCCAGCCTGACGCTGTCCGGCAGCTTCGGCTGGCAGGCTTACGGCCTGTCGGCGCTGGGCGGCAGCGGCACCTTGGCGCGCTCGCTGGCCGGTTCGCTCGCAGCGACGCTGTTCGACGGCGGTCGACTGCGCGCCCAGGTCGAAATCCAGAACGCGGTGCAGGAGCAGGCGCTGATTTCCTACGAATCCGCAGTGTTGACCGCGCTGGAAGAAATCGAAAACAGCCTCTATGCCTACGCGCAGGCCCGCGAGCGGGTAAGCGCCCGGCGCGCCGCGGCGGAAGCGGCCAAGAACGCCGCACTGCTGGCGCGCAGCCAGTACGAGTCCGGTCTCGCCGACTTCCAGAAGGTGCTGGAAACCGAACGTACCCGGCTGATCGCCGAAGACAACCTGGCGAGTGCCGAAACGACGGTGCTGACCAGTCTGATCACTCTCTACAAGGCGCTGGGCGGCGGCTGGCAACAGCCCGCGGCCGGCGAAGGCAAAGCATGACCCCGACCGACAATTCCACCGAAGCGCTCAACGCGCTGCTCCGCAACGCCCTGCCAAAAAGCGGCGGCAACCGTCTCAAACGCTGGGGTCTGCCGGCGGCCGGCCTGTTCGTCGCCATCGTGGCCGGCTTGCTGCTGGCCGGCGGCAGCAAGGCGCCGACCGGCCAGTTTGTCAGCGAAGAGGCGGTCAGCGGCAAGCTGCTGGTCACTGCCTCGGCGAGCGGCACGCTGCAACCGACCAAGTCGGTCGACGTCGGCTCCGAACTCTCGGGCACGCTGGCCAGCGTGCTGGTGCTCGAAAACGACGTGGTCAGGAAAGGCCAGTTGCTGGCCCAGCTCGATACCGCCAAGTTGAGCGATTCGGTCGCCAAGTCGCAGGCGGCGCTGGCTGCGGCCGAGGCCGGCGTCGCGCTGGCGCAGGCGACGGTTGCCGAAAGCCGGGCTTCCCTCAGCCGCATGCAGCGCGTCGCCGAACTCTCCGGCGGCAAGGTGCCGGCCAAGAGCGAACTCGATACCGCCGAGGCGACGCTGGCCCGCGCCATCGCCAGCGAGGCGAGTGCCCGGGCCGATGTCGTGCAGGCGCGGGCGACCCTGAAAACCGACGAAACCAATCTCGGCAAGGCGACCATCCGTTCGCCGGTCGATGGCGTCGTGCTGACCCGCAAGGTCGAGCCGGGCCAGACCGTGGCGGCGGCGATGACGACGCCGGTGCTGTTCGTGCTGGCTGAGGATTTGTCCAAGATGGAATTGCAGGTCAAGGTCGACGAGGCCGATGTCGGCAACGTTAAAAACGGGCAAAAAGCGACGTTTACCGTCTCGGCCTGGCCGGGACGCAAGTTTCCGGCGCAGATCAAGCGCGTCGGTCTCGGCTCGACGACGACCGACAATGTCGTCACCTACAAGACCATTTTGCAGGTCAATAACGACGATCTGGTGCTGCGTCCAGGCATGACGGCGACCGCCAGCATCGTCACCGCCGAGCGCGAGAACGCGCTGCTCGTGCCCAACGCGGCGCTGCGCTTCACGCCGCCCGGCGCCGGCGGTGCCCAGATGCCGGAGCGCAGTTTCCTGTCGCGCATGCTGCCCGGCCCGCCGCCCAGCCCGGCCAAGCAGAAGCCCGTTGCCGCCGCCGGCAGTGGCGAGGCGAAAGTCTGGGTGATGAGCGACAGCGGGCCGCAGGCGGTGGCGATCAAGACCGGCGTCAGCAACGGCCGCCAGACCGAAGTGCTCGGTGGCGAGTTGAAAGCCGGCATGGCGGTGATCACCGATTACCAGGAGGCGAAGAAGTGATTTCGCCCTTTTTTACCGGTCGACCGCTGAAAAAAGGCGTTTTTGCCATGTCGACCGGTGGCCGCGCATGAATTCGCCGCTGATCGAACTGCGCGCCATCACCAAGACCTACGGCACCGGCCAGACGGCGTTTCAGGCGCTGGGCGGCGTGGACCTGAAGATAGCGTCCGGCGAGTTTGTCGCCGTCATGGGGCCGTCCGGCTCCGGCAAGTCGACGGCAATGAACCTGCTCGGTTGCCTCGATACGCCGACTTCCGGTGAATACCTGTTCCGCGGCATCCACGTCGAACAGCTCGACCGCAACCAGCGTGCCCTGCTGCGCCGCCAGTGCCTGGGCTTCGTCTTCCAGGGCTTCAATCTGCTGGCGCGCACCTCGGCGCAGGAAAACGTCGAACTACCGCTGCTCTATCGCGGCGATCCGGCCGAAGTGCGCCACGCCGCCGCGCGCGCCGCGCTCGCCAAGGTCGGCCTCGACGGCTGGGAGTCGCATACCCCGGCCGAACTTTCCGGCGGCCAGCAGCAGCGCGTCGCGATTGCCCGCGCCATCGTCACCAGCCCGCTCGTGCTGCTCGCCGACGAGCCGACCGGCAACCTCGACAGCAAGCGCAGCCACGAAATCATGGAGCTGCTCGGACGACTGAACAGCGAACAGGGCATCACCATCATCATGGTCACGCATGAGCCGGACATGGCGCAGTACGCGCGCCGTATCGTGCATTTCGTCGACGGTCTGGTTAGCAGCGACAGCATGCAGGAGGCGACATGCTCCTGAACGCCCTCCTGCTCGCCCTGCGCGAGATCCGCCGCAACCTGTTGCGCTCCTTCCTGACCGTGCTCGGCATCGTGATCGGCGTCGGCGCGGTGATCACCATGGTGACGCTGGGCAACGGCGCGACGAAAATGGTCTCCGACCAGATTTCCAGTCTCGGCAGCAACCTGCTGATGGTCATGCCCGGCCAGCGCCTCGGTCCGGGCCGCGACAGCGCTGGCGCGCCCAAATTCAAGATCGCCGACGTCGAAGCCATCCAGCAGCAGGTCAATGGCCTCAAGGCTGTCGCACCCGTGGTCGGCAGCGCCGTGACGCTGGTCGCCGGCACCCAGAACTGGTCGTCGACGGTGAGCGGCACGAGCAACGACTACTTCATCTCCGGCAACTGGAAAATCGCCGCCGGGCGGCAGTTCAACGACGACGAGGAACGCGCCGGCAAGGCCGTCTGCGTGATCGGCAATACGGTCAGGAAGGAGCTGTTCGGCGCCGGCAACCCGGTCGGCAGCAGCATTCGCGTCAAGACCTTCGACTGCGAGGTGATCGGTCTGCTCGTTGCCAAGGGCCAGGGCGGCATGGGGCAGGATCAGGACGATACCGTGCTGATGCCGCTGCGCACCGCGCAACGCCGGCTGACCGGCTCGCTCGATATCGGCAACATCATGGTCTCGCTCAAGGACAGCACCAATTCGACCGTCGCCATCGCCCAGATCCGCAGCCTGCTGCGCGAACGCCGCAAGCTGGCCGAAAACGCCGACGACAATTTCAACGTGATGGACACCAAGCAGATCGCCGAAACCCTGTCCGGCACCATCGGCACGATGACCGCGCTGCTCGGCGCGGTCGCCGCGGTCAGCCTGCTGGTCGGCGGCATCGGCATCATGAACATCATGCTGGTGTCGGTCACCGAACGCACCCGCGAGATCGGCATCCGGCTGGCCATCGGCGCGCTGGAAAACGAGGTGCTCTGGCAATTCCTCATCGAAGCCGTCGTCCTCTCCGCCTTCGGCGGCCTGGTCGGCATCGCCCTCGCCTTCGTCGCCTGCCTCGGGCTGTCCACGCTGATGCACATGCCCTTCCTGTTCAACCCGGCGATCAACCTGACCGCTTTCGGCTTCTCGGCAGCCATCGGCGTGATCTTCGGCTACGTCCCGGCGCGCCGGGCGGCCCGGCTTGATCCGATCGAGGCCTTACGGCATGAGTGAGGTGGGGAAAAACGGGGTTTTGGGGTGGTTGACCGGTGGGCGACTTCTGTGTGCCCTAAGCTGACCTACGGTAGTGTAGGTAGCACCTAAAAGGGTTACGTTCGAGAAAACAAACCCCGAACACTTTTGGGTAGGACAATAATGGAGGTAAGTAATAGAGAGACAGCCTCTATGTAGTGTTCTGACATAGCGGCGGCATACGACCAATAGAATCCACATACAGCCAGAATAGTGAAAGCTAGCGGTAAGAGAGCCGAGTACCTCTTCGTCGTCATGACGCCACGGCTTTTATTGTTTCACTCTCTGCGAGCGATGCCGAGCAAAACCAGCACAATCGCTACACCACCAATAAGTCCGACGATAGTATCCAATCTGATCTCCCTCTTAGGGGTTGGAATCATATCGCATATACCCCCGCTGTCCGTTTCTGGCCGATAGCGCGCCTCCCCATTTGTCGTCACCAAATCAGGATTCCTCCCCTTTCTGCGACAATACCCGCGTGCCCCAAGTCCCCGAATCTCCCGTACTCGATTGCCGCCCCAGCTGCGGCGCCTGCTGCATTGCGCCGTCGATTTCCTCGCTGGACAAGCCGGCTGGCGTGCCGTGCCGGCATCTGGATGCGGATTTTCGCTGCCTGATTTTCGGTCGACCGGAGCGGCCGGCCTGTTGCGGCGGCTTGCAGCCGTCGGTGGAAATGTGCGGCGAATCGCGTGAGCAGGCGCTCATTTGGCTGGCGAATCTGGAGGCGGCAACCCGTCCGGAATAGTAGAATGCGGCCTCCCAACACTGGCTGCATCCCATGGACGCGATTCTTCTCCTGAAAGCCCTGATCCTCGGCATTGTCGAGGGGCTGACCGAATTTCTGCCGATTTCCTCGACCGGGCACCTGATCCTGGCCGGCGATCTGCTCGATTTCAACGACGATCGCGGCAAGTTGTTCGAAATTGTCATCCAGTCCGGCGCCATCCTGGCGGTGGTCTGGGAATACCGGGCGCGTCTGCTCACGGTGGCACGCGGCGCCTTGAACGAAGCGGCGGCACAGAAATTCATCCTCAACCTGTTTGTTGCCTTCCTGCCGCTCGCCGTGCTCGGGCTGGCCTTCGGCAAGGCGATCAAGGCCAATCTGTTCAACCCGTATGCGGTGGCGACGACCTTCATCCTGGGCGCCTTCGTCATTCTCTGGGCGGAAAAGCGCGAACATAAAATCCGGGTCCAGACGGTAGACGAAATGAGCCTGCTCGATGCGCTGAAGATGGGGCTGGCGCAGGCTGTGGCGCTGATTCCCGGCACCTCGCGCTCGGGCGCGACGATCATCGGCGGCCTGCTGTTCGGGCTGTCGCGCCAGGCGGCGACCGAGTTTTCCTTTTTCCTCGCGATCCCGACCCTGAGCGTGGCGACGGCCTATCAGCTGTACAAGGAGCGCGCCCTGCTCAATGCCGACGATCTCGGCATGTGGGTGGTCGGTTTCATTTCTGCCTTCGTTTCGGCCTTCCTGTGCGTGCGCTGGCTGCTGCGTTACATCTCCAGCCACGATTTCACGGTGTTCGCCTGGTATCGCATCGTTTTCGGCATTGTCGTGCTGTTGACCGCCCAGTTCGGCTGGGTCGAGTGGTCGGCACATTGAAATCGCCCGGCATCATCTACCTGCACGGTTTCTGTTCTTCGCCGGCTTCGTGGAAATCGCGCCTGCTCGAAGCTGAGATGGCGCGGCGCGGGCTGGCGGAACACTTTGCCTGCCCGCAACTGTCGCCGGTGCCGGACGAGGCGATGGCTGCCGTTTCAGCGCTGGTCGAAGCCGCCGACGGCCCGTTGACGCTGGTTGGCTCCTCGCTGGGCGGGCATTACGCCAATCATCTGGCGGAGAACTACGGCCTGAATGCGGTATTGATCAATCCGGCAACGGTCGACCTCCTGAATCTGGGCAAATTCGTTGGCGAGCATGCCAACTTCCACAGCGGTGAACCCTTCGTTTTCACGGAAAACCATGCGGCACAACTGAAGGCGCAGGTCAGCCGGCCGACGCCGGCGCGCTACTGGGTGCTGCTGGAAGAGGGCGACGAGGTGCTCGATTACCGGCAGGCGCAGTCCTTTTACGCCGCTTGCCGGCAAACGGTCTTGCCGGATGGCGACCACGGCTTCACGAAGTTTCCTGATTTCGTGCCGCAAATCATTGAATACGCTGGGTTATAATCCGCCGATGAATGTATTGTTCGAAGAAGATGGCGGCTTCAAGGCCGGCAATGTGATGGCCGACAACGACAGCTCGTTGCAGGTCGAGTTGCCGACGGGCAAGCGCAGCAAGATCAAGGCAGCAACCGTGTTGCTGCGGTTCGAGAAGCCCTCGTCGGCGGCCCTGCTGGAACAGGCCGCGCCGCTGGCCGAAGAGATCGAACCGGATTTTCTCTGGGAGTGTGTCAACGATGGCGAATTTTCGTTTCTTGATTTTGCCCGTGATTACTACGGACACGAGCCCAACCCGGTCGAAGCGACGGCGGTGCTGCTTGCCGTGCACGCCGCGCCCGTCTATTTCCATCGCAAAGGCAAGGGCCGCTTCCGCAAGGCGCCTGCCGACATTCTCGCAGCTGCTCTGGCCAGTCTTGAAAAAAAGCGTCAGCAAGCGCTCACGGTTGAAAGCTGGATCGCAGAACTGAAGGAATTCCGGCTGCCGGCGGCGATCGGTGCGCTGACCGATGCGCTGCTCTACGCGCCGGACCGCAACAAGCCGGAAACCAAGGCTTTCGAGACGGCCTGCGCCGAACTCGGCCTGTCGGCAGCGCAGATGCTGTTCAAGTGTGGCGCGATCAAGTCGGCCTACTTCCTGCACTACCGCCGCTTCCTGCACGAGCAGTTCCCCAAGGGCGTCAATTTCCCGGCGCTCGATGCGCCGAAGTTGCCGCGCGACCTGCCGCGCGCCGACGTGCGCGCCTTCTCGATCGACGATGCCAACACCACCGAGATCGACGATGCGTTGTCGGTCGTCAAATTGCCCGGCATCGGCTCGCGCATCGGCATCCACATCGCGGCGCCCGGCCTGGCCATCGAACATGGCTCGCCGCTCGACGGCGTGGCGCGTGCCCGCCTGTCCACGGTTTACATGCCGGGCAACAAGATCACCATGCTGCCCGATGCCGTGGTCCAGAACTACACGCTGGCCGGCGGCGTCGATTGCCCGGCGGTGTCGCTCTACCTGACGGTCAACGATTCGTTGGAGATCGTTTCGCACGAGTCGCGGCTGGAAATGGTGCACATCGCCGCCAATCTGCGCCATCACGAAATCGAGCCCTGGTTCAACGCCGAAACCATCAACGGCCCGCTGCCCGATGCGCCGTTCAAGGACGAACTGGTGCATCTCTGGCATTTTGCCAATGCCTGTGAAGGTCGCCGCGGCAAGCCGTCGGCGATGCAGGGCATCAACGACTATAACTTCGAGATCGTCGGCGATCTGGCCGATCCGGATGCGTGTACCGTCGGCATTTCCGAAAGGAAGCGCGGCAGTCCGCTCGACAAGCTGGTCGCCGAGCTGATGATCGTCGCCAATTCGACCTGGGGCGGCCTGCTCGCCGAGAAGAATGTTGCCTGCCTGTACCGCGCCCAGACGCAGGGCAAGGTGCGCATGACGACCTCGCCGCTGCCGCACGAAGGTCTGGGCGTGCCGCAATACGCCTGGATGACCTCGCCGCTGCGCCGCTACTGCGATCTGGTCAATCAATGGCAGCTGATCGCCTGTTTGAAGGGCGAAACCCCGGCCTTTGCGCAGAAATCGGCCGAATTGTTCGGCGCCATGCGCGATTTCGAGCTGACTTACGCTGCCTACGCCGATTTCCAGCGCCAGATGGAACGTTACTGGTGCCTGCGCTGGCTGCAGCAGCACAACATCACGGAAATCGACGCCACCGTGCGCCGCGAGCAGAGCGTCAAGCTCGACCATCTGCCGCTGCTGTTGCGCGTGCCGTCCCTGCCGGGTGACTTGCCGCCCGGCCAGCGCGTGCGTCTGGCCGTCGAGAGCATCGACCTGCTGGCGCCGGAAGTGAGCTGCCGTTTCGCCAGTTTGCTGGGGGATACGACAGCTGCTGAAGAGGCGGTGGAGGACGAGGCGCCGTGAAATCGCGTAACGTCAGCCTGCGGCAACGTGTGACCTCCGTGTTTTCGGATGTGTCGCCGTTGGCGCTCGGTATCGGCGTTTCCGTTTTCCTGCACGCCGTCGTGTTGACCGTGCAGTTCAAGTTCCCGGATGCCGCCAACGCGATGCGCGAAAAGGCACTCGATATCATCCTGGTCAATGCCAAATCGGCGAAGAAGCCGCACGATGCGCAGGCGCTGGCCCAGAGCAATCTCGACGGTGGCGGCAATACCGATGAAAACCGGCGCGCCAAGACGCCCTTGCCGCCGACGCAGCAGCAGGTGGTCGGTAACGATATCCAGCAGATGCAGCGCCGCGTGCAGGAACTGGAAGCGGCACAGCAGAAAATGCTGGCCCAGGCGCGCAGCCTGCACAAGGTGGCGACCGGCCAGACGAGCAGCGAGCAGCCGACGCCGGTGCCCAGCCTGAGCGGTCTCGACCTCGCCGAGTCGGCGCGCGCGATGGCCCGGCTGGAAGGCGAGATCAACAAGTCGGTCGATGAGTACAACAAGCGGCCGCGCAAGAAATTCATCGGTGCACGCGCCGAGGAATACCGTTTTGCCCAGTACATCGAGGACTGGCGGCAGAAGATCGAGCGCATCGGCACGCTGAACTATCCGGATGCGGCGCGCGGCAAGTTGTACGGCACGCTGGTGCTGACTGTGGTCATCACCGCCGACGGCCATGTCTCGCGCGTCGATATCAACCGCTCTTCCGGTCACAAGCTGCTCGATGATGCGGCGCGCCGCATCGTCCAGATGGCCTCGCCCTATTCGCCCTTCCCGCCGGATATCCGGCGCGATACCGATGTTCTCGAAATCACCCGCACCTGGTATTTTGCCCAGGGCGATCAGCTCTCCGCCAAGTGAGTGCCGGCCGCCGGGCGCGCCCAGCTGCGGTCATCCAGTCAATCAACCTTGTTAGCTACCGCTGATGCCTGATCTCTACGCTGTCTTCGGCAATCCGATTGCCCATTCCAAATCGCCGGCCATCCACGCGGCTTTTGCCGCGCTGACGGCGCAGGATCTGCACTACGAAGCCCGCCTCGCACCGGTCGACGGCTTTGCAACGGCAATTTCCGAATTTGTCGCGGCCGGCGGCAAGGGCGCCAATGTCACCGTGCCCTTCAAGGAGGACGCCTTTCGCCTGAGCACCCGGCTCAGCGAGCGGGCGGCGCGGGCGGGGGCAGTCAATACGCTGCAGTTTGCCGGTGGCGAAATTTTCGGTGACAACACCGACGGCGCCGGACTGGTCCGCGACATCACGCACAATCTCGGCTGTTCGCTCGCCGGCAAGCACATCCTGCTGCTCGGTGCCGGCGGTGCAGCGCGTGGTGTCATTGCGCCCTTGCTGGCCGGCGGGCCGGCCAGCCTGTTCATTGCCAACCGCAGTGCCGACAAGGCGCTGGCGCTGGCGGCGGCGTTCGCCGATCTGGCGGCGGTTGGTACCGGCAGTTTCGGCGAAACGGTAGGTAAATCCTTCGATCTGGTGATCAATGCAACCTCGGCCAGTCTGGCTGGTGCCAGCCTGCCCTTGCCGGCCGGTATCTTTGCACCGGGCTGCCTGGCTTACGACATGATGTACGGCAAGGGCGAAACGCCTTTCCTGGCGCAGGCCCGAGCACAGGGTGCTGCGCGTCTGGCGGATGGTCTCGGCATGCTGGCCGAGCAGGCGGCCGAAGCCTTTTTCGTCTGGCGCGGCGTGCGGCCGGAAACGGCCAGCGTGCTCGCCGAACTGCGCGCCGGACTGGCTGCATGAAAACGCTGGGCCGCTGGCTCAAATATGGCCTGCTCGGCCTGCTTGGCCTGTTCACCCTTTGGCAGCTCTGGCTGCTGTGCTGGGTGCTGCTCTGGGGCTGGATGAATCCGGGCACGACGCGGTTCATGGAGATCCGCCTCGCCGAGCTCAGGGAAAAAAAGCCGGATGCCCAGTTGAAGCAGCAGTGGGTGCCGTACGAGCGCATTTCGGTGCATCTGAAACGCGCCATCATTGCGGCCGAAGATGCCAAGTTCGTCGATCATGAAGGCTTCGACTGGGATGGCATCCAGAAAGCCATGGAAAAGAACCAGAAGAAAGGGCGTTTTGTCGCCGGTGGCTCGACGATCAGCCAGCAACTGGCGAAAAACCTGTTCCTGACGCCGAACAAGTCCTATTTCCGCAAGGCCGAGGAAGCCATCATCACCCTGATGCTGGAAAATCTGTGGAGCAAGGAGCGGATTTTCGAGGTCTATCTGAACGTGATCGAATGGGGCAACGGCGTCTTCGGGGCCGAGGCGGCGGCGCGGCATTACTACAACATCAGCGCAGCCCAGCTCGGGCCGGAACAGGCCGCGCGACTGGCCGGCATGGTGCCGAATCCGCGCTATTACGACCGCAATCGCGGTGCGCCCGGATTGGGGCGCAAAACGGGGATCATTCTCGGCCGCATGCCGGGCGCCGAAATTCCTTGACGGTCAGCTTGGCGGCACCATTGCGGTGCTAAAATCGCGGTTTTGCAGCGCAGCATTGGGTCGCCATGAACGACGATATCGCCCTGAATGAAGTTGATGAACTGAAGGATCAACTGGCCGAGGTGCAGAACCTTCTGGGCAAGCATCGACTCGTCGAAGATATGGTGCGGCGCCAGGAAATGCCGCGCCACGACATCGTCGAAGGCATGGTGCAGAAACAGCATATCGCCGAGTTGCACATGCTGTTTGGCCGCCTGCCGACCGTCTCGGTTGCCCTCATTCTTTCCGCGCTCTCCGAAGAAGATCGCCTGACTGCCTGGAAGGAAGTCGGCGAAGAACATCAGGACGACATTCTCGAGCTGCTTTCGGATGAAGTGCGCGAAGCGCTGGTCGGTGATGGTCACCGGCCGAGCCGCAAGATCATGGTCAATGCCTTCAGCCTGCAGGGCGGGCGCCTGAAGCAGATTACCGTCGAGCGGTCGACCGATTTCGCCAGCATCAAGCCGATCTGGGTCGACCTGGTGGCACCGACGCCGCGCGTGCGCGAGTGGGTCGGCCAGCAGTTCGGTCTCGAACTGCCCGATCCGGCCAGCCTGACCGACCTTGAGGCGAGTGCCCGCTTCTATATCGAGGACAACGGCGAACTCCACCTGCACTCCGACTTCCTGCTCGACATGGCCGACGAGTCGCGCAACGTCGCGGTGGCCTTCATCCTGCACGATGACATCCTGTTCTCGGTACGTTCCGAAGAGTTGCCGGTTTTCCGCCTGCAGCGCCACCGGGCCCGCACGCGGCCGGGTTACGTGACCGATGCCAAGGACGTGCTGCTCGACCTCTATGCGGCCGATGCCGAATACTCCGCCGATGCGCTGGAAGACGTCTATGCCTCGCTGGAATCTGTTGCCAAGCACGTATTGTCCACGCATCTGCCCGACGAGGAAGCCGGTTCCATCCTGGCCGAAATCGCCCGCCAGGAAGACTTGAACGGGCGCATCCGGCGCAATGTGCTGGATACCCGTCGTGCCGTTTCCTTCCTGATGCGTGGCAAGCTGCTCGAAGCTGCCCAGCAGGAAGATGCACGCCAGATCATGCGCGACATCGAGTCGCTCGACGGTCACACCTCCTTCCTGTTCGGCAAGATCAACTTCCTGATGGATGCCGTCGTCGGTTTCATCAACATCAACCAGAATCAGCGCGTGTCGAAGCTGACCAAGCTGTCCATCGTTTTCATGCCGATCAACATCGTCGCCGGCATCGGTGGCATGTCGGAATTCTCGATGATGACGCAGAGCATTCCCTGGCCGCTGGCTTACGGCGTGTTCACCATCGGCATGGGCATCGTCGGCTGGCTGACCTATCTGGCACTGCGCCAGGGTGAACAGCGCGAAGCCCGGCGCAAGCTCAAGGAAGCCAGCCAACTGACCGGTCGACCGGCGTCGACCAGCTGATTTCAGTCTTTCGCAGATAGACAAAAGGCCAGTCGCATGACTGGCCTTTTTGTTGCCCGCCACCGCAGGGCGGCGTTCAGTATTCCTGCAGGATCGCGATTTCGCTGTCGGCGTGGCGCAGGCGCAATGCCAGCGAGCGGGCGAGGGACTGGAGCAGCGTCAGCGCCAGCCTCTTGTGCTCGTCGGTGAGGCGGGTGAATTGCTCCTGCGACAGGATGAAGAATTCGGTCGGTGTGGCGGCAATGGCCTCGTTGTCGTGCGGCAGGCCGTCAAGGAAGGCGAGTCCGCCGAAGAAATCGCCACGGCCAAAGGTGGCGATGTGGCGGTTTCGTCCGCCGCCGAGCGGGGCGAAAATCTTCACCGTACCCTGGCGGATCAGGTAGATCGCATCGCCCGGTTCGCCGCAGGAATAAACGACTTCGCCGGGCTTGAAGGAGCGCTTGACCAGGCAGGCTTCAAGATCGGCCAGGGTTTCGTCTTTGCGCTCCTTGAACAGCTCCATTTCGTGCAATTCGAGCGGCGTTTCCTCTTCCGGTCCTGCGAGCTCGCTTTCGCCGAGCAGGCGGTCCTCGACCCATTCGATGGCGTTGTCCAGTTCGGCGAACAGGCGGACGCTTTCCGGGTTTTCGGTGACGCCTGTCTGTTCGAGGAATTCACGCAGGTTGCGTTTGTTCGGCAGGTTTTCGCGGACGCTGGAGAGCAGCAACTGGGCGCCACGTTCGGCCAGCGCATCGCGCACCTGGCAAAGCATGTGGGCCGCCGTGACATCGACCGATTGGACGCGTTTCAGGTCGAGGATGACAAAGCGCCGGTCTTTCAGCTCGGGGTCGATTTGGGCATAGAGCTGTTGTGTCGTACCGAAGAAAAGGCTGCCCTGCAGCTCGAAAATCACCGCCTGGTCGCCCTTCTGCTCGAGGATGCGGGTTTCGGCCTCGGGGCGGTGCCAGTTCGACGACATCTGATTGACGTAGAACTTGTGACGAATCACCGAGCCGCCGATCTGCTCGCGCAGGAAGAGCAGGATGGAGAGCGCGACGCCGACGCCGGAAGCGGCGATCAGGCCGATGCTGAGCGCGACGATGACGACGGTGACGACGACGCCGAAATCGAAGACGGTGGCCGACGATTGCACGAAGCGCAGCGGCCCGCGGTCGATCATGCGGATGCCGACGACGATCAGGATGCCGGCCAGGGAAGCGACCGGAATCCAGGCAATGAAACTGCTCAGGACCAGCGCGAAGATGAGTGCCGAAATGCCTTCGATCAGCCCGGAAGCGCGCGTCGTGGCGCCGCTCGACAGATTGACCAGCGTCGCGCCCATGGTGCCGGCGCCGGGAATGCCGCCGACGGCGCTGGAAGCGACATTGGCAATGCCCTGAGCGACCAGTTCGCGATTCGGCTCATGTTGTGAACGGGTCAGCTGGTCGAGCACGACGCAGGTCTTCAGCGTGTCGATCGAGAGCAGCACGGCCAGCGTCAGCGCGTTGCCGAGCAGGGCGGCAACCTGGGACAGGCGCAGGTCGCCGATCTCGTGCCAGCGCCCGGTGATTTCCTTGAGATAGCCGGCGCTGCTGGCGCCGAGCGGGCCGATGACGAGATCGTTGCCGGTCAGTTTGAACAGGCTGTCATCCTGGCTGGCGAGCAGGAAATAGCAGGCGATGCCGGCGGCGATGCCGAGAATGGTGCCGGGCAGGCGGCGGGTCAGCAGTGGTGCAAGCAGCATGACGACGATGGTTGCCGCACCGACGGCGAGGGCGCGCCAGTCCCAGAGTTCGGGAGAACTGGCCGCCTCGTACCAGTGCAGTTCGCCCGGTGTGCTGAGCAGTTTGCCGAGCTGGCTGCCGATGATGATCAGGCCGACCCCGGTCAGGTAGCCGCTGACCACCGGGTAGGGAATGTATTTGATCAGGCGGCCGATGCCGACAAAGCCGAAGAGGATCTGGAAGAGTCCGGCCAAGATGCCGAGCAGAAGCAGCATCAGGATGATGTTGCCGCCCGGCACGCCATCGCGCACCAGTTCGATGGCAAAGGCCGAGAGCAGTGCGGCAGCAGGCGCACAGGGCGCGCTGATCAGGCGGTCGGTACCGCCCAGCATCGAGGCGAGCAGGCCGATCACGGCGGCGCCGATGATGCCGGCCATGGCGCCGAGGGCGGCGTGCATCGGCGCGATCGCCGAGTAGATGGTGACGCCGAAGGCGATGGCAGCCGGCAGGGCGACCAGCATGGCGGCCAGGCCGCCCCAGAAATCGCCGCTCTGGTAAAGCTTTCTGAATATTTCGCGCATGCTGCGTCTCCCCTTTTTCGGGAATCTTACAGCGCTTTTACGTGCCCGGGCGCTTGCTGCTGCAGCTCTTTGGCATGAGCGGCGGCTGGCCGCTCATGTCGTGGCAGGTCTCAGGCTTGCGTCGCGAACCAGGCGTCGGCGGCGGCGATCGTCGCGGCGATGTCGGCATCGCTGTGCGCGGCCGAGACGAAGCCGGCTTCGAAGGCGGACGGCGCGAAGTAATGCCCGGCCTCGAGCATGGCGTGGAAGAAGCGGTTGAAGGCTTCCTTGTCGCAGGCCAGTACCTCGTCGTAGGTGCCGGGACATTTTTCGGCGAAATAGAGGCCGAACATGCCGCCGACGTTCTGGGCGCTGAAAGCGATGCCGTGCTTTTTCGCGGCAGCAACCAGTCCGTCGCATAGCGCCTTGGTCTTTACGGTCAACGCTTCGTAAAAGCCCTTTTCCTGCACCAGCTTGAGCGTGGCGAGGCCGGCCGCGGTGGCGATCGGGTTGCCGGACAGCGTGCCGGCCTGATAGACCGGACCGAGCGGGGCAATCTTTTCCATGATTTCGCGCTTGCCGCCGAAGGCGCCGAGTGGCATGCCGCCGCCGACCACCTTGCCGAAGGTGGACAGGTCGGGCGTGATGCCGAACAGGCCCTGGGCGCTCTTCAGGCCGACGCGGAAGCCGGTCATCACTTCGTCGAAAATCAGCACGGCGCCGTACTGCGTCGTCAGTTCGCGCATCGCCTTGAGGAATTCTGCGGTCGGTGCGATCAGGTTCATGTTGCCGACCACCGGCTCGACGATGACTGTGGCGATCTGGTCGCCGTAGGTCTTGAAGGCCTCGGCCAGCGCCTGCGGATCGTTGTAGGGCAGGACCAGGGTGGTGGCGACGGTGCCGGCCGGCACGCCGCCCGAGGACGGATTGCCGAAGGTCAGCGCGCCCGAGCCGGCCTTGACCAGCAGCGAGTCAGAGTGACCGTGGTAGCAGCCTTCGAATTTGACCAGCAGGTCGCGCCCGGTATAGCCGCGCGCCAGGCGGATGGCGCTCATCGTCGCCTCGGTGCCGGAGGAAACCAGGCGGACCATTTCCATCGACGGGACGAGTTCGCAGAGCAGGTCGGCGATGTCGACTTCGCGTTCGGTCGGCGCGCCGAAGGACAGGCCGTCGACGACTGCGGCCTGGACGGCGGCGATCACATCGGGATGGGCGTGGCCGAGGATCATCGGGCCCCACGAGCCGACGTAGTCGGTGTACCACTTGCCGTCGGCATCCTGGACGCGCGGGCCGACGCCTTTCTGGAAGAACAGCGGCGTGCCGCCGACCGAGCGGAAGGCGCGTACCGGCGAATTGACGCCGCCGGGAATGTGTTTCTGGGCACGTTCGAACAGTTGCTGGTTGCGTGAGGTCATGACTGGGCTTCCTCGAATAGGCGTTGATAGGCGGCGGCACGGGCAGCGATGTCCGGCGCGTTGAACAGGTCGGTGATGACGGC